>CAYOXJ010000034.1:0-10936 GCA_964407905.1 uncultured Thermoplasmata archaeon | reverse complement strand
TTTTCGCTTCCGCAAGCCCGTTCCGAGTGGCCTCGGCGGTGTTCACGTAGTCCTTGTCCTCGAAGAACTTCCTGGCATCCGACAAGATGTTCTTGATCGTCGTTGCATCTGCTCCGAGGTCTGTCACAAACTTGGCTGCCTTGGCGAGCTCCATGATCTGGTCACGGGCTTTGTAGAACGTCTCGAGGGCGTCGTCGACCTCCTTCCTGCTCTGCTCAGCGTAGTTGATGGCTTCCTCGAACTTCCTGAGTTTCAGATGGTCCCTCGCGGTGTTCAGAAGCATCAGGGCCTTGGTCATGTCCACGCCGACTTTCTTGGCGAGAACGAACCTGTCGCGGGCTTTGGATATGACATCGAGAACAGAGTCAAATTGAATCCGATGGACTCTTTCGTGTGCTGTGCTAAGAGCGCGCAAAGCCTCGATGTATTTCTTCTCCTTCATTGCTGTCTGGGCTTGGTCCAACAGTTGCTGCGGCACGGAAACGTCTTCTTTCGCGCTCTTGACCTTCTTGATGCTCTCACGCGTTTCTCGCACAAGTTCCTGGAACTTCGTCGAGATCGCGTTCTCTCCTTCCGACTCCGCGCGTCTAGCATAGGAGAGGGATTCTTTGAACTTCAGAGCATCGAGGGACGTCTTCGCGCGCTCGACATGGTTCTCCACCTTCGCCATGTCAGCATTCAATTCCTCGCCAGCCGAGACGAGCTCCTCCGCCCGGGAAATTGTCGAGTTGATCTGGACCTTCAGGTCCTCGCCGGCGCTTTCGAGAGCCTCCTTGACCTGTCCCATGCAGATCTCGTATTCCTGGTTTTCGAGAGCGGTCTTTGCCCTCGCCAGTTGATCTTCATATATGGAGACGTCCTCGCCCAGATCCTTGGCCTGCATTATCGTCTCCTGGGCCTGGGAGAGAAGTTCCGAGAATATCTCGTGGAGCGCGCGCTCAGCAGCATCGTACGCGTTCTTCGCATATTTCATGGCGCCTTCAAGGTCGTCAGTGGCTGCGCGCTCCTTGCTTTTTTCGAGCAGATCCAGCGTACCTTTTGTCTCTGTCCCCGACCCCTCGATCATCGACAGGAGTGTTTCTGCAGAGTCAGCTACGTCCGCGATCTTCCTCACATAGGCCGATCGCGCAACTTCCGTCGCCTTTCTCACATGCGCAAGCGCTGACTGATAGTCCTTCGAGGCCATTGCAGCCTCAAAATTCCTTTGGGGCTTCTCTACATCGGAGACGTCGACACCGTTCTCTTTGCACTTCTTGAGAAACTGTAGCAGAGCCTCGTTCTCTTTCTCGGCTAGCTCCCTGTTCTTGGTCGCCTCCTTGGCCCTCTCCTCCAGCTGTTTAGCTAGCTGCAGGCTTTTGAGGTAGCTTCCGGCCAAGGTGAACCAAGCTCCTACCGTCAGGAGCCTAGAACGGAGTCAGGCTACTGACAAGATGCTTGGATGTCATCATTTTTCTGTGCTCACTTAAATGTATCGTTGCTTGTATCAATGTTGATACGACCGTGCCAGCACATCAAAATCCTCAAGTCGAGAGCCCCTTCTCGATTGCCGCAAATGCTTTCCTGGCAGATGTGCTGGCCCTCTCCTCCTGCCTGGAAAGGCTGCTCCGCATCCGGCCTACGAAGTCCGAGTCCTTCAGGCTCTTGAGGTTGATTGAAACGTTCATGGAGGCGCCTTTGAAGCCCGTCTCAGCGAGAAATATCGCCACCCCCATGTCTGACAATGCACTCTTCGTGCCGATTTCTGCGACCCTGTACGAGATTTCAAGGACATCTGCACATGTCGATGCCGTCTTCATGGGCACGTCTGCAGCGCGCTTGATCGCCTTGTTGAGCTCCTCGATGCTTTTCGGGGTGCTGTTCCGGCGTTGTTTCCTCGCCGCCCGGACCATAGCATCGTAAGCTTCTGCATCTTCTTTGGCTAGGACTAGCAATCTGCTCATCTTTTCGAGAGCGCGTTCATTCAACTCGTCGAGAGCTTTCCAATGCTCTTCGTAGCGTCTGTTCGCTCTGGTCACCTCGCATACCATGGCGAGGAGTGATGCGGCAATGGCGCCGGCTGCCGCGGACGCACTTCCTCCTCCAGGAGATCCCTTGCCAGAAGAGAGCTCCTCGCAGTAAGACTTGAGGTGCTTCTGAGCCTTCAGCCCCAAATCCTCCTCTCCAGAACTTGATTGCTCGTGAAGTTGTCTATCCTCAGATGCTTGGCGGCAAGATCGCAGACAGCATCCAGTGGTATCAGGCCTACTATCTCGCTCCCTGCGATTTCCACACCTCTTGTCTCCGCCTCCTTGACGACGGAGTCGAAAACCTTCGAGATCGGCGTCACAGTATAATCAGTGAGGTTCATGGATACTTGGACCATCCCTCTTGCGTTGAGGGCGAAACCAAGAGCCTTGACCTTTGGGAGTCCGCCGCTGCTTGCTCTGATTCTCCTTGCTATGTCCTTCGCAATTCGCACATCTGTCGATCTCAGATTGACGTTGAACGCGATCAGCGGCATCCTTGCGCCGACTGCGACCGCGCCTGCAGTCGGGTGCAGCATCCTGGGACCGTAGTCTGGATATCGCGATTCATCTGTTAGGATTGCCTCTCTCAAGCCCTCGAATTGCCCTCGTCTCACATTCTCAAGATTCACTCTGTCAGGTTTTTTCGCGGCCGCCTCGTACAGATACACGGGGATCTTGAGTTCCTTGGCAATCCTATTCCCGATCTTGTTCGCGATCTCGACACACTCCTCGATCGTCACGCCGGATATTGGCACGAACGGCAGGACGTCCAAAGCCCCCATCCTTGGATGCTGTCCGCTGTGTTTTGTGAGATCGATCAGCTCCGAAGCCGCTCTTGCGCCTCTGAACGCGCCCTCCTGCACAGTCTCCTTTCCGCCAGTGAAGGTCACGACAGATCTGTTGTGGTCCTGGTCCATCTCGACGTCCAAGACCTTCACGCCAGGAACGGACCGGATTGAGTACACAATCCTATCGACGACTTCCTTCCTCCGCCCTTCGCTGAAGTTCGGCACGCACTCTACGACAACGGGCATTGTATCGGACCGGACTGGGAGAATCGCATTAACCACTTATTATATTCGTCGAGTCAGCTCCGCAGAAGAACTCGGTCACTTCTTCAGTATGTCCACTGCCGCGACTCTCTCAAGTACGAGCTCCGCAGGGTTTCGACCTTTCAGCGTGCTGAGCTCTTCCTTCGTGATGCCAAAGCGGACTAAGCGCTCGATCGAGCCTTCCGGCGAATCCGAAAGCCTCTGCCAATCGCCCACGGGCTCGAAGCTGCCCTCGTTGAGCTTGGCCACAACTATCTCTTCCGTCTGCTCGTCGATTGACATCTTCTTGATTGCACTGCTCAGCTGTCTTTCCCCAGAAGCATATAGCAGGGTCTCCATCGCGAGGGAATCAGATGCGTTCCTGCCTTCTTGCATCGATCTTCTTGCGTGGTAGAGTGCGCTTCTGAGATGATCCATCCCGAAAACCATGTCGGCCCTGACAACCAGAAGTTCCACACCGTTCGCTGTTGCTGGTTTGACAACCTTGTCGAGAAAGGACTCTGCTTCGCCGGGTCCTAGCTTGGCTGACCAAGCTGTCATATCCATCGTTGCCTCGCTCGCTGGGTCTCGCATTTCTTTCTGTCCCCTTCCGACCCTGCAGTATGCATTATGTATTATCTGTAGTCTGTCAGCGATTTCTGACTCTCTTCCTTCTCCATGGGCATGGTCGGCTCCGCCTGTCCCAGCTGGTTCTTGATTGACCGCGCCACGGCTTCCCCTATCAGGGGTATCTGTTTCAGCCTATCATAGCTCGTGATCCGCAGGTCCTCAAGCGTCCTGTAACCTCTCTTGTACAGCGCCCTCGCCCTCACCCGTCCTATGCCTCTCAGCTTGACTAGCTCGAGGAGCTCGGCCTTCACTCCGTACCTCACCCTAACTGTCATCTCGCGCATCTCGCCTATTGCCTCGTTCTTGAAGATCTCAGCCAACCTCGCCATCGCGTGCACAAGCCATTCAGCGAGCTCCATCTTGTTTCTGATATCTCCCGGGCCGATGTTGTACCTGCCCGCGATGTCGTTCTCATGTGTCTCAGAGAGCCAATCATCCAGGAGTTTTGCCGTCTTCACTTCGGCAAGAAAGATCTCGTACTTTGCAAGGTCCGATGGCGCCTCGAGGAGGAGCTGGTCGCTCTTCTCGGCAAGATAGTCTTCGACCAATTCGTAGTCCGACCGTCTCAAGTACAGAAGCGGCATGTCTGGCACCGCGCACACGGCATGGAGGATGCCGAAACTGCGCCCTGGGGCGAACTTCGCCAGGGCGTCTCTCATCATCACCGCTGACTGTGGGTCGATGTACAGGTCGCTCACATGTTTCCCGAACAGGGTCGCCCTCAACGGCTCACCGGAGTGCAACATCCCCTCGCGTTGCAGGAATTCTACGACATTCGATACGGTGCCTTTCAGGTACGTCGCCTCCGTCTGATGTGCCAAGAAAGTCCTTTCGAAGAACGCTTCGAGCTCCTCCGTCGAAGACGCGGCTTTCGTCGCCACAAGCGCGAGCACGTGAGATCGTATCGCTGGCTCGGTGCCTAGCTTGGAGTAGATGTTCTCGTTTTCTCCGAGCAAATAAGTCTCGAGCAAGAGGTCCTTCTCGTCCTCGTCCTTCGCCACCAAGATGGCCTCGCCATACTTGTCATATCTCGGGCGTCCAGCTCTTCCACACATCTGCTTGATTTCGAGGACAGGGATTGTCGTGTACCCGATGTTCGCATCGAATCGTCTGACATCGCGGACGAGAACGGTCCTCGCAGGAAGATTGATGCCCGCCGCGAGAGTCGGAGTTGCGACAATGCATTTGAGCAACCCCTTCTTGAAGCTCGATTCGACGACTCTCCTTTGGGAATTCGTTAGTCCAGCGTGATGGAACGCGCATCCGTTCTTGATGGATCTCCCGAGCTTGTTCCCCAGTGTGGTTGGCTCCTCTTGCTCGCCAATCATCCTCTTTGCGATTTTGGATAGTTCGTCCATTCTCGAAGAATCGATCTCTTTCACGAGCGAGCCCAGCTCATGAGCGAGCAATTCGCTCGACTTTCTCGAGTTGACAAATATCAAGCACTGGCCACCGAACTCCAGAGCCTTTCTCACGAGGCTTCTGACGGGCTCACCCTCGTCCGGTAGCTCCCTTTTCGAATTGTCCGTGAAGATTATCTTGCCATCGAGATAAACTCCTTCCTTGAGCGGAACCGGTCTCCAATCGCTTTCTATCAGGGTAGCATCGAGCCATTCAGCTAGCTCTGGGGAGTTCCTGATTGTTGCGGACAGGCCGATGATCTGTGCCCGTGGGTTGAACGTCCGGAATTTGACCAGCGTGACCTCTAGCGTCGGACCTCTCTCGGGGTCGTTTATGAGGTGGATCTCGTCCGCGACAACGATTGAGAGCTGGTCCAGCCATTTCACCCGGTGTCTCAGCAGGGAGTCTGCCTTCTCTGAGGTGGCAATCACGATGTCATACCTGTCCAGCTTCGGATCGATCTCGTCGTAGTCCCCTGTCGACTCCCCAACTCTGATGCCCAGGTCCTCGAACTTGGAAAGATCCTCGAATTTCTCTGATGCGAGGGCCTTGAGCGGCACGATGTAGAGCGCCTTACCGCCCCTCAGCACCGCCTGCAACATGGCGAGATATGCCACAAGGCTCTTTCCGGAGGCCGTTGGTATGGCGAGGATGAGGTTCTTCCCTTCGAGAGCTGGGATCATGGCCGACTCCTGAGGCGGATAGAGTTCCTCTATGCCGTCCTCCTTGAGCTTTCGAACTATCCTAGGGTCTATGCCGAGCTCGTCCGTCTTCATGATGATCCGCAGCAGATCCTGCCGTGATTGATGGCCTAAGTCCTAATACTTGCCCGCGGGCCCCTCAACATGGACTAGTGCAGGCCTTTCATGAATTCCATTGCATGTATACTGGCATGTGCAACTAGTCATCTGCTCAAGGCGCAATGCTTATTTAGCACCATGTCCAATAGCTTGACAGTCACCCGGGTGACATCTCCTGGTGTAGCTGATGGGCGAAAATGATTCTTGGGGGTCCACGCTCGGCCTCCCGGACATCGAGGAATGGATCAGGTCTCAGCCATTCGAGACAACGTCAGAGGTGAAGATACCTCCTCAGCTAGTCGACCAGGTCATCGGCCAGGACGAGGCCGTGATGGTGATCAGGAAAGCTGCTGAGCAGAAGCGACATGTCATCTTGATCGGTGACCCTGGAACCGGCAAGTCGATGCTGGCAAGGTCCATGGTGGATTTCCTGCCAAAAGGGGAGCTCCAGGATGTCATTGCCTATCACAACCCGGAGGACACAAACGAGCCGAAGATAAGGCTCGTGCCCGCAGGCAAGGGCAGGGAGATCGTACAGGCACAGAAACTGGAGGCGGAGCAAAAGCGCGCCCAAAAGAACTCATCCGCAATGATGCTCGTCATCATGTTCATTGTTCTGGGGGCTTTCCTCTCATACATCCAAGGGAACACCACTCCGCTGCTCATCGGGCTGATCGGTGGTCTGCTGTTGTACTTCCTGTTCAGATACTCGGGGCAGAGGCGTGAGGCGCTGCTCGTGCCTAAGCTCGTGGTCTCCCACAAGCCGGACGAACCGCCCCCGTTCATTGACGCGACAGGAGCGCATGCTGGTGCCCTGCTCGGGGACGTCAAGCACGATCCGTTCCAGAGCGGAGGCCTTGAGACTCCAGCACATGAGCGCCTCGAACCGGGGGCCATACACAAGGCCAACAAAGGCGTTCTGTTCATAGATGAGATTAACATGCTGAGGATCGAGAGCCAACAGAGCCTTCTCACGGCGCTCCAAGAGGGAGAGTTCGGCATCTTGGGACAGAGCGAGAGGAGTTCTGGGGCGATGGTCAAGAGCGAGCCTGTGCCCTGTGACTTCATATTGGTGGCCGCGGGCAACTTGGACGCGGTCGCGGGCATGCACCCCGCACTTAGATCGAGAATAAGAGGGTATGGCTACGAGATCTACATGCGGAGCACGATGCAGGACAGCGAAGACAACAGGCAGAAACTCATCCGGTTTGTGGGCCAGGAAGTCGCAAAGGACAAGAAGATACCGCACTTCAGTAAGGGAGCTGTTGCCGAGATAATCAGAGAGGCACAAAGGCGGTCGGGCAGGCGAGGGATGCTGACCCTGAGGCTCAGAGAGCTCGGCGGCCTTGTGAGGGTCGCCGGAGACATAGCCACTGAGAAGGGTGCATCCGTCGTGGAAGCGCAGCATGTCCTTGATGCGAAGAAGATTGCTAGATCTCTCGAGCAGCAGGTGACGGACAGAGCCGTCGAGAGGAGAAAGGACTACAAGACCTGCCTCACAGAGGGCTCAGTCGTGGGGATCGTGAATGGACTCGCAGTGCTCAATGCGGAGTCGTCGATGGCCGAGTTCTCAGGTATCGTCACGCCCATAGTCGCGGAGGTCACGCCGACTCAGAACAAAGAGGGCGGGAAGATCATCGCGACCGGCAAGCTCGGAGAGATTGCGAGGGAGTCGGTCCAGAACGTCTCAGCACTCATCAAGAAGTACACTGGACAGGACATCAGTAATCACGACATCCATATCCAGTTCATCGGAACGTACGAAGGGATCGAGGGGGACAGCGCCTCAATCGCGGTCGCAACGGCCGTGATATCGGCTTTCGAGGAAATCGATGTTGACCAGACCTGCGCGATGACCGGAAGTCTGAGCGTGCGAGGCCAGGTTTTGCCCGTGGGCGGCGTGACTGCGAAGATCGAGGCGGCGGCGGAGATGGGCCTCAAGAAGGTCCTCATACCAGCTGAGAACCTCAAGGACGTCCTGTTGGAGGACAAGTACCTCGGCAGGGTCGATGTGATCCCCGTGCACACTCTGAACGATGTGCTGAGCCACGCGCTCGTGGGCGCGAGAAAAGAGGGGCTGCTGAAGAAGCTGGCTCAGCTAGTGGCCGCCAAGCGCCCGACATCACCACCTGCACCCATCACAGGCGCTGACAGAGCAACGGCCCATTGACGGGGGTCGTCTCTTGCGCGGTCTTATTGTCGGAAGGTTTCAGCCGTTGCACAAGGGCCACATCTCGGTCATCAAGGAGGTCCTGCGTAGATGCGACGAACTCATTGTTGTAATCGGGAGCGCGGAAGAATCCCATACTGAAAAGAATCCGTTCACGGCGGGCGAGAGGTTCCAGATGCTCTTGTCCTCGCTCACACCTGAGGAGCGCGGGCGGGTACTGATCGTTCCAACTAGGGATGTGAACAGGTACTCGGTGTGGGTCAACCACCTTGAATCATACGTCCCGCCTTTTGATGTGGTCTTCTCCAACAGCGACTTGACGAGGTCCCTGTTCAAGCAGGCTGGATATGAGGTCCGCAGGACCAAGGCCTACGACCCGAAGCGGTATTCTGCGACCGAGATAAGGCACAGAATCGTGTCTGGAGAGAGGTGGAGGCACTTGGTTCCGGATCCTGTCGCAAGGATTCTGGACGCTCTCGACGTCAGACGGAGACTGCTCGACGCCGGGATGAGGCCGAGGAAGAGATGAGAATGGCGGCTTCGCTGGCGAAGGAGATCGGGGACCTGTTGAGGTCGAAGGGCCTGACCTTATCAGTAGCGGAATCGTGCACCGGTGGCAAATTGGGCGACCTCATGACAGACATCTCTGGCAGCAGCGATTACTTCATGGGCGGCGTGATCTCCTACAGCAATGAGGCGAAGATGGATTTGCTCGGCGTGACTAAATCGGTTCTGGAGAGCAAGGGCGCCGTCAGCGAGGAGGTCGCTGCGCAGATGGCTGCCGGCGTCAGAAAGGCCTTGCATGCGGACATAGGTGTGGGCATCACGGGAATCGCTGGCCCGACTGGTGCGACCCCAGGAAAGCCAGTTGGCTTGGTCTACATTGCTTTGAGTTCAAAAGACAACGATTTGTGCTCGAGGAATCTGTTCAGGGGTTCGCGCGCGTTGGTCAAGAAGCAGGCTGCGGGAAAGGCCCTCAAAATGGTCAAGGAATATCTTGCTGGGCGCTGTTAGATTGTTGCCCGTCCGCCTGTTTTCTCATCGCCAAAATATTAATACTCACACTATGATTTTATAACGCACAGGCACGCGCGAGGACTTTCCGATGTCAGAAGGGAATGTGGCCAGGATACCTACTGGGGTTGCCGATTTTGATTCCATCATCCAGGGTGGGATGCCAATCGGGTCGGTTGTGCTGCTCTTGGGCGATGTTGGTGGAGGGGGGCTCGAATTCGCTCTCACGTCTGCCGCAAAGATCGGGATTGTGAAACAGTTTCCAGACACCAGAGCTTTCATGCTGGGCGACGCGGGCAAGCGCGGCATTCTTCCCGAGAAGATGAGCTACATCACATTCTCTCGGTCGAAGGAGGACATACTCCGCGAGGTGAGGATGTCCTTCAATAGGGATTTCTACGAGTCTCTGAAGAACAACCTTGTGTTCAAGGATTTCTCAAAGGGCTACTTCATGCACACTGTTGTCCCGACGAGCTGGGTCGACACCGATCAATCTGGCATCTTCTCCGACAGTAAGGAGGATGGCCTGATGGAGTCGCTCGTGGACTTCATGGACAACAACGCCCCTCGTAGTATGGTCGTGGTCGATTCTCTCACAGACCTCATTGTTTCGGATTCCGTGGAGTTCCAGGACATCGTTGCGCTTCTCAAGGGGATCCAGAGGATGTCGAAGAAGTGGGGTTCGATTGTCTATCTTCTTCTCACAGACGAAATCCTTGACAAGAGAAAGCAGCAGATGATCATTGACAGCGTCGACGGCGTTCTGAAGTTCGAATGGGCGAAGTTCCATCACACCTCGAAGAGACAGAGGTACCTGTACGTTGAGAAATTCATGAGCGTTCTTCCTCACCTGGACCAGGAGAGGATTGCCAGGTTTGCCACTCTCATCACCTCTCAGAGCGGATTCGTCGTGATCAACACGGAACGGGTGGGATAGGCCGATGACCATGGTCAGGATCAAGACTGGCGTCGAAGGCCTGGATGAGATGCTCCAGGGGGGATTCCCCGAGAACCATATCGTTCTCTTGATGGGATCCTTCGGGACGGGAAAGACCACACTTGGGCTTCAGTATTTGGTCGAGGGGCTGAGGAAAGACGAGCCGTGCATATTCATATCGCTCGAGGAGGACAAAGACTCGATTCTGAAGAACGCCCTCTCGTTCGGGTGGGATCTCAGCCAGTCGATTGACAAGAAGAAGCTGGGGCTCTTCAAACTAGAACCTTCCGATGCGAAGACCACGATCACCCGCATCAAGAGCGAGCTCCCGAAGTTCATCAAGGCATTTGGCGCGAAGAGAGTCGTCCTCGATTCCGTCTCGCTTCTCAACATGATGTTCACGGACGAGAACGAGAGGAGGTCGAACCTGTTCAATCTATGTCAGCTGCTCAGGAGCACTGGGGCGACCGTTATCCTCACGGCGGAAGTGAAAGACGATAATCCGCGATCGTCGAGAGACGGTCTTGCTGAGTACACAGCGGATGGAGTGTTGCTCCTGCAGTCGGACGAGAACAGGGAAGGTGGCGAGGTCCAGCTCACCGTTCGGATCCTGAAGATGCGGCGAACGACCCACTCGCGAAGGGTGAAGCCGTACTCGATAACCGACAAGGGCATAGTCGTCCACGCAGGGGCTGATGTTTTCTAGGACTTGCCGATGAGTGCGCCTTTGACCGCTTCCTCCATCTTCCGGTCTACAGACTCCGGTGGCCTGTCCCACCCAGAGACAATTTCTTGGTTGATAACCGATCCAAGCCTTCTGAGCCCCTCTGTGATCAGATCGTCTGATGGATGCGTGAAATTGAGCCTCATTGTGTTCAATCCCTCACGCGGGTCCGCGAAAAACGCCTTCCCGCTTACGAACGCCACTCGTTTCTTCAAAGCGCTCT
>CAYOXJ010000033.1:0-10960 GCA_964407905.1 uncultured Thermoplasmata archaeon | reverse complement strand
TCGTGAGGTCGTTCGGGAACCCCTCGGCCTTCGCGATTCTCGCAGTCAGCTCCTGATCGCCCAGAATGATGTGGCCCAGAAGGTTGCCGTCTGTTGTCTGGCTGATGTTGCTCGTGACCTTGAAGCTCTGGACCTTCCCGATGTCGTGCAGAAGGGCTCCTGCAAGGACAAGATCCCTGTCTAGATCCGGATGCAGCTCCGCCGCCTTGAGACAGAGGCGCGCGACATTCAGCGTGTGGTGCAAAAGGCCGCCCACGGCGGCCGAATGGAGCTGGATTGACGCAGGAGATGCTGCAAAGTCCTCCATGAACTCCCCGTCGTTGAAGAAGCTGTCCAGCAATTTCCTGAGGTTTGGCTCCGTGATGCTATCCTTCAGCAGGATCAGCTCGCCTTTCATCCCATCGATGTTCTCGAGAGTCCTGACAAGCTCTGAGATGTCGTAGCCGCCCTCTGCAAGTCTCGCTAACGAACCCCCGTTCTTCTCGCTAATCGATATCTCGAGCTGACCTCTGTAGTCCGCCACCTCACCCTTGATGCGGACCACATCGTCCCTGTCGAAGGAGTCGTGGATCTTGAGCACGAACTCCTTGTCCTGCCCGCCCCAGTACTTCACCGTCATCTGGCCTGATCTGTCAGCAACCCTGAATTCGAACATTGAGCCGTACTTGTACTCGATCACGGGTTTCTTGTAGTTGACAGAGAAGTAGCTGTCAACCTTATCTCCTGCCTTGAGCCCATTGATCAGCTGCTTCGACGTCATCGATTTGCTCCTCTCCATCTTCTTCATCGCCCTCGTTATGGGCATAGGGACGTATATCCGCTTTATCGTGGGTGCGCCGAATGTCGATCCCCTGAGCTGGCGGACAGCAGTATGCTCAATCGCCGTGCCCGCGTCCGTTTCGGAGCTCGGCAGGTACGACAATCGGCCGCACACAGTCCTGGTAGGGATAGACCATCAGTATTCATTTCGCTGTACGTGTAGGCTACCTAGCTCTTGGCCCCAAACTTCTTCCTCAAGGCATCGAAGAGCATAGCCTTCTTGCGGGGCTCAGCCAGCCACATTTTGGTCTCCCGCCAGATAGCAGGGCATCGCTCGCCCTCTAGGCCCACTATTCTCGCTATCTCCTCCTCGACGGCCTTCGCGTTTCCGGCCGTGACCTCGATGCCGGTCTCCTTGAAATGCCCCTTCTTCCTCATGTGCGCCACGAAACAAGTCACGGGATCACTTCGTTCGATTCTTGAGCAAATGGGCCATCCTTTTCGCGAGGCTCCTGACGCTCTTCATGCCTTCTGAGTCGCTCAGCACATCACCTCTGTCGTTGCCTGTGCACATGCTTCCGTAGATGCCTCCCTCGGCGTTCGCCACTATCATGTCGTGCGTGAGGAAGAACATCACGATCTGGCAAACGGTCAGTTCTTGGCCTCCGTGCACGCCTCCGCCGACGCTGAGCGCCCCGCCCACCTTGTCCCTGAAGTCGAACGCCTGGTAGGCCATGATCGATCTGTCGAACAGGGCCTTCAGCTGTGCTGTGACTCCTCCAAAGTAGACGGGCGAGGCCATCAGCATGCCGTCGGCCGAAGCCATCTTCTTGAGAATTGCCATGGCATCGTCTTCTATCGGACAGTCCCATGCCTTCTTGTAGCATTGCTCGCAGCCGTCACATGGCCTCACATCCAGACCTGCGAGGGAGACGACTTCCACTTTGATGCCCTGGGATTTCAGCTCCTTCGCAGCTGCGTCAAGCATCAGCTGGGTATTGCCCTTCTTCCTCGGGCTGCCATTCACTGCTAGGACCTTCATCTCCCCCTCATCCCGTGCGGCGCATCCGCAGCTGCTTATCGGCTCAAAAGCTTTCTCTCATTTCGTGAAGAAAGTCGACCTCGGCCCCGCACCCCCGGAGCCGAGGGCATCGTAAATTCCCCTCTTTTTGTCTATCTCACCAGCACTTGGAGAAGCCACAGGTCCTGCAGACGACGCAGCCCTCAACATACTCAACCATGCTGCCGCACTCAGGGCATTCGGGGCAGACATCGCCCTTGTCCGCGTAGTTCTGCTTCCCAGGACCAACTTCTGGTGGCACGCCTGCCACGGTCTCCGCAGCCGGCTTGGTTGCAGCCCTGTCCTTGGTGTATCTCTCCAGCGCCTTGGAAACGGCATCGCTGCAAGAAAGGACCATCCCGCCTGGCTGCCAGAGCGGTGACGGACACCTGATGCCCTTGAGCTGCTTGACAATCGCCTCTGGCTCGATGCCGGAGCGGAGCGCGAGGGATATGAGCCGGCCAATGGCCTCGGCCTGAGATGCCGTGCATCCCCCTGACTTGCCCATCTGCGTGAAGACCTCGCAGAGGCCCTTCTCGTCCTCATTTATCGTGACGTATAGGTGGCCACACCCGGTCTCCAGCCTCTGCGTGCTGCCCCGGGTCACATACGGCCTCGCGCGAGGAAGCCTTGGAACCTGCTCCCCCTCCTCCTCTTCCGTCCTCTCTCTCGCCTGGACCTCGCCCACGCTCAGCACCTGGTCCTCCCTGCTTCCGTACCTGTAGACGGTGACCCCCTTGCACCCGAGCTCGTAGGCGAGCATGTAGACTGTTTCGACGTCCTTGGGCGTGGCCTCCCTGGGGAAGTTGACAGTCTTCGAGACGGCGTTGTCCGTGTGGTCTTGAAATGCGGCCTGCATTCGGATGTGCCATTCAGGTGCGATGTCGAGAGCGGTTACGAAAAGCCTCCGGATGTCCTCAGGAATCATTTTCAAGTCCCTTATGGACCCCTTCGTCGCAATCTCCTTCATGAGCTCGTCCGAGTAGAATCCCCTGTCCCTGGCGAATTCCGCAAAGATCGGGTTGACCTCAGGGAGTATGTCCCTGTCCATCACGTTGCGCACGTACGCCACCGCGAATACGGGCTCTATCCCGCTGGACACGCCCGAGATGATGCTGATCGTGCCTGTCGGGGCGATCGTCGTGACAGTGGCGTTCCGGATCCCACTGAGCCGCTTCGCGAGCGTGCTCTCCGGGAAGTTGGGAAAGCTCCCCCTCTCCTCTGCCAGCGCGGCAGACGCCTTGCGGCCTTCGCCATCTATGAACTTCATTATCTCCGCGCCGAGCCTGAGCGCCTCATCTGTGTCATACGGTATCCCGAGCCGCAGGAGCATGTCTGCAAACCCCATCACGCCCAGACCGATCTTCCTGTTGGCTCTGGTCATCTCCTCTATCTGCTTGAGGGGGTACTTGTTCACGTCAATCACGTCGTCCAAGAACCTGACGGACCACCGGACTGTCTCGCCAAGCCTGTTCCAGTCAAGCGCAAGTCTACCATCCCTCACAGTGAGCATCTTCGCGAGGTTGACCGAGCCCAGGTTGCACGACTCGTACGGCAACAGGGGCTGCTCTCCACATGGGTTCGTGCTCTCTATCTCGCCGACTTTGGGCGTTGGATTGTCCCTGTTGATTCTGTCAAGGAAAATTATGCCTGGCTCGCCGTTCCTCCAGGCCATGTTCACGATCATCTCGAAGACCTTTCTGGCCTTGAGCTTCCTGACTGGCTGTTTGGAACGCGGATTCAACAGCTCGTAGTCGCCGTCGTCCTCTAGCGCCTTCATGAACCTGTCGGTCAGCGCGACGGATATGTTGAAGTTCGTCAGCTTGGTGCTGTCACGCTTCGCAGTGATGAACTCGATTATGTCCGGGTGGTCCACCCTCAGGATCCCCATGTTCGCGCCGCGTCTGGTCCCTCCCTGTTTGATCGTTTCCGTCGCGGCATTGAACACCTCCATGAACGATATGGGTCCGCTCGACACGCCCGCTGTGCTCTTCACCACATCGTTCGCAGGCCGCAACCTGGAGAAGCTGAATCCCGTTCCGCCACCGCTGTTGTGAGAGACGAACCCGTTCGCGAGATATGCGTGTCTACGAGGGATGGTGAGATCGACGACCTCTCGCTTGCCGCACGGAACCACGCGCGATATGTTTACCACATAGAGGCCATCGTCATCCGGCTCTTCGTGGAGCGAATGCATGCTTTCGAGCTCCTCCGCCATAGCCCCCAGATTGACGGAATCGAGCCTCTTTGATAGCACTAACGAGTCGAACCCTATTTTCTCCTTGAAGGTCATGAAACCCGAGCGTGTGCAGACCGTGAGCTTCTGTCCTGTTCTCGCAGTCGGGATTCCCAGATAGAAGAGCATGGTCTGGAGGTCGGACGCGAGCCTCTCTGAACCGGGATCTACGCTGACCACTCCGCGCGGCGAGATCCATGCTTTCTCGGTGAAGGCCCTTCGGAGAAACCCGCACAGGCTGCTCTGTCCAGAGCAGATCAGGCTCTGATCCGCTCCAGTCTCCACAAACTCGCTTAGGTCTCTTTCAATTGTAGCCTCTGATCCGCCCAGCCACCCACCAAGCCTCATGACGAGCTTGCTCCCCTGTGTCAGCTGTCCGATCTTCGTCCAGGCAAGGCCGCCATCACGATCTTGCGTCACGAGCCTGTGAAGCGCAGTTCCTGTAACCGTATAGCCCTCGTCGGTCGCGACCGCAAAAACCTCCTGGGTCCCGTTCGAATGCTTCGATTCGACAACGTCCATGCCCTCATGGGTTTCTATCCAATCCCCGGCTTCGACCGTTCCGAGCGTCCTGCAGCCACGGTCTGTCATCACCAGGGTCTCAGGGACAAGGCACTTGTGTATGAGTGCCGTGTATTTGATCGCATCAAAGATCTCTTCCATCGAGTCGCCGATGGGGAGCACGAAGCAAGCGGACAACTGGCCTAGTTCTCTGCCAGCGTTCATGAGGGTGGGGCTATTCGGCATGAATTCTAGTCGCGCCATCATCTCGTAGAACTTCTCTGCGATCTTTTCTGCCTCGGCATCGCTCTTACCATAGTTCTTTTCAGCGGTGGCAATGGCTCTGGCGACTCGTTCGAACAATTCGCGAGGGGTCTCGATCGGCTTTCCAGAATCGTCCTTCTTGAGGTATCTGCGCTCCAGAACCACCTTGGCATTCGCTGTGACCTGAGGTTCGAGGGCCCACCCGCGCGCTGTTGTTGACTGACTGTTCGCGGAGGCGACAGATGCCCCTCTTGATTGACCGTTTGTGGTCGACATTTCTCCCCCTTTGAGCTGTTCTGATCTCTTAGCTTCCTTTGCCCCACGCCGATGACGATAGCCTCGCCGCCAGTGTTTGCGAGATAAGACTATCCGCTCTCTTCCACCTCTTGTTGGTATCCGATAGGGGAAAAGCTTTGCTATTGCGTGCATCTTGCAAACGGGATACATCCCATAAAGACGTTTTCGAACAAGACTTGATAATGTTCCCCATGCTTGTTCTTGTGCATCGGTCAGAAGATATATCTGATTTATTATCATATTATTTATCAGTGGTGGCATCCAGGCGCACAAGAAGACTTAAAGCTCACGGTCATCTGATCATCGAACGGCAGTTCCACGGGAAACGAACCGGTTCAAAGGCGTTTCCTGTGCAGGCTATTCATCGCTCGTCTAGAAGTCTTACGGTTCTCCGCCCGGAATAGAGGGCCCGAGATTCTCCAATTGAGAGCTGTTTGGCCGGATGGTTTGAATACACGGTGAGCTTTCCGTGTTTTGCGAGCCCTGCAATCAGCGAGGAGCCAGAGAATGAGAATCAGGGTCAAGCTGTATGCTTCCTTCAGGGAAATTGTCGGTGCGAAAGAGGAGGATCTTGAGTTCCAAGAGGGAACGACGGTCCAGACGTTGCTCGAGGACTACATTCGAAGGTTTCCCAAGATGGCTCGCTTCAGAGAGCACATTATTCTTTCAGTGAACAAGGAATATGGCCCTCCTGGCAAGGTTTTGAAAGATGGCGACGAGGTATCTTTCTTGCCCCCTGTCAGCGGTGGATAGGGATCGAGGCCCTTCGTGACTGCCCGGAACGAGCATATAGCCGCGCTGGCAATACACTAGACTCGTAGTGACAGCTTCTGTACGATGATCAGAGACAGGTGAATCATCTGAGAACAACTGCGTATGCCCTGATGGCAGCCGCTCTCATGCTACTTGTCTCCCTGCCAGCCGTCACCGTCAGCTCTCTGGCCGCTTCTGACAAGGAAGCTGCCTCCGCTTCACCAGTCGGAGGCGTCGAAGCAATCTATCGTTACCGAAACTACACGGAGATCAAGAATATCCTTCTCGAGATCGAGAGCCAGCACTCCGACATAGCCAAGGTGTACGACATTGGCAACTCCTGGGAAAAGAACCATATGCTCGGGGACCGTGACATTCTCGCAATCAAGATCTCGGACAATGTCCTTGACGATGAGGAAGAACCTGAGGTTCTTGTCGTGGGACTGCATCATGCGAGAGAATGGACCACATCCGAGCTCGTCACTGAGATGGTGAGGAACCTTACTGCTGGATACGGAAACGACAGCAGGATCAGTTGGCTGGTCGACAATAGGGAGATCTGGCTCGTGCCAATTGTCAACCCGGATGGCCTTGACTATGCCCTGTCGACCGATGAGTGGTGGCGAAAGAACAGGCGGCTGAACTACGATGGCTCATATGGTGTCGATCTGAACAGGAACTACGATGGGAGCATGAACGGAGATCCAGCAGGAGAGTGGGGCGGCGTTGGGTCGTCTCACACCCCATCTGATGAGACCTACTGCGGAGAGGCACCGTTCTCGGAACCAGAGACTCAGGCAATTCGCGATCTGGTTCTTTGGCATGATTTCCAGATTGCCCTCGACTTCCACAGCTACAGCGAATTGGTGCTGTGGCCTTGGGGCTACACGATGAACCCCACCCCTGACGATGACGATCTCGTGAGGATAGGAACCGAGATGGCAGCCCTGAACCACTACACGCCGATGCAGTCCGTGGAACTCTACCCGACAACCGGTGATTCGCTCGACTGGCTCTACGGAGGTTTCAACATCTTCGCGTTTTGCTTCGAAATCGGCGCCGAGTTCCATCCTTCTGATGAAGATACGGTTCGTTCAATAATGTCTGACAATCTTCTCGCTGCCCTGCTCGGTATTGAAATCGCCGGTGACAAACACGAGAAGGCATTTGAGATCGTCCACAGTGCGGCCGCAAGCAGGAACTACTCTGCCTCCGGGTTTGGAATCTCAGCGGACATAACGGCCGACAGGGGCGTCAACACAAGCAGCCTCAGAGTATTGTACAGAGTGAACGGAGAAGCATGGATGGAGGTGCCGATGGCAGAGATCGCTGCCAACGACACCTACGAAGGGGTGATTCCTCCTCTGTCGGTGGGAAGCACGGTGGAATACTACATTGTGGCCCGAGACTCGTCTGGCATCGAGCTCCTGTCTCCCAAGTACGCACCATACGATCTCCACGCTTTCGTTGTAACGCCAGCCATACGCGACGATCCTCCCGTGGTCAGCCATACTCCGCGCGGAGAGACAGCAAGCATCGACACGATATTCGTTCCCGAGGGCATCGAGATAAGAGCAAGTGCCATTGACGACCACGGCCTTCGCGGTGTCAGCCTGAGCTACAGGGAGACGAACGCCGTGGAACCGTTCGTGGCGATCGACATGGCTCATGTGTCGGGGGACGTCTACGCAGCTGTCATCCCTTCAACACATGACGCCGGTGCCGAGTACTACATAGAAGCGACGGACGACAAGGACCAGATCTCGAGATCGCCAGCCGATGCGCCGGACGTGTTGTACCTTTCGTATAACACTCCGCCCGTACTTGGGCCTGTCACCATGCCAGGATCTCCGCCTGGAAACGTCTCATACGGACAAGAAGTCGAGGTCAGCATAGAGGTCTCTGACGATTTCGGG
This sequence comes from uncultured Thermoplasmata archaeon, assembly GCA_964407905.1. Taxonomy (GTDB): domain Archaea; phylum Thermoplasmatota; class Thermoplasmata; order UBA10834; family UBA10834; genus COMBO-56-21. Next base: position 3,174 of record CAYOXJ010000033.1, on the reverse strand, counting down.
GTAAGCGACGTCGCCATGATCATACTGGATCAGTATATGGCGGAGTACGATCGCAAATCCATGAGCCTGAAGTCAGGCACCGCGCAAGCGGGAGTCTGGTGCGCCACGTTCAACACAGGCCCGGCTCCGGGAGTCATCTTCCTCGATTTCGTTGGGTCTGACGGGAGGGCCTCAGCGGAGCTTGCTAGCCCTGCAATCCACGTGAGAGACACCACAGCACCGCGTCTCGAACACGAATACCGTTCATTGTTGCCTGAGGATGACCCAGGTCTCTCGGTGAAGGCTTCGGATGACATCGGGATTGTCCAGGTCCGTTCCTTCTTCGCTTTGGGCAACTCGGAGAGCTTTCAAGCGCTGGCGATGGCCCGCGTCAGCGGGACGGAAACCAACGGGTTGTATGAGTGCGTTCTACCTCTTGGCGACTTCGAGGGGGAGGTCAGGTACTACTTTGAAGCATATGATGGAACGCTTGCCTCCACCCTGCCTGCCGATGCTCCAGCTAGCTTCTTCGTCTCAACGGTGACCGACCCCACGCCTCTCGAGGTTCTGTTTGATCCTCCTAGTTCAGTTGAGGGCTCCCTCGGGTTCACACTGGGCGCAGAAGCGAGGAATGTCAGTGTGGACACGACCCTCGTACTCCATATCAGGGACGTGGACACAGGGGCTTCGCAGGACTTCACCATGACCCTGGTAGGGCCGTGCTCATTCCTGCAGGTGATTCAAGCCGGCCAGATGTTCGGGGAATATGCTGTCTGGTTGACCGCATTGGCCGGCGGTGAGGAGATCTGGTCTTCGTCGGAGGCAGATCTGACGGTCACGGACCAGACTGCCCCGGAGGTCGAACTCCAGTGCGCTCAACAGCTCGACAAGGACCGATTGGTTGTGAGCATCACATGTTCGGATGCGTATGGTGTCCAGTCGGTCATCGTGCACTACAAGTTCCATTCGGAGGACTTCGTTCGCACGATGGAGATGTCGCTCGTGTCCGGAACCGAGAAGTGTGGTGCATGGTCGGCTGTGATTCCACTCGGTGGGGCAAATGAGGTTGAGTACCGCTTCGTTGCGTCCGATGGTCTTCAGAGCACCAACTTGCCGGAGGGATGGCTTCTGTTCTCATTGGGCGAGGACGGTGGTTCGCGCAGCGTGGGAACGACGATTGTGATCATCGCGATCGTCGCTGTCGTGGCCGGCGCGCTTTCTTACCTTGCGTTCAATCGAGCAAGACGATTCTGAGGTCGCGCCCTTCGGCGCAGTCGAGCTCTCGCTCGACCGAAACGACTCTGAACCTCATGCCCTCGCCAGCTCCGAGAGGCCTGCAGAGCCTGTAGTTCGGACAGCCCACGCGATCGCAGTCGCTCTCCTCGAAACTGATCATCGACCCTTCGATTGCTGTCCTCGCAGGCAATGCACATGTCGTCGGCATCTTCTCCACCTCAACGACCCTCACCCCGCCTTCGTGGATCCTGCAATCGTGATGCACGTCCCTCACCTCGGTGACCCTGTATCTCCTGTTCTGTTCGAGATGAAAACAGACGTTCTTGACCTTGCAGTCCCTGCACTCAGCCAGAGGGCCGCCGAAGACGAACTCAAACCCTTTCCTGCACTGACGCTCACCGACGACCGTCACCAATACCACTCTGAACACCCCCTTTGCTAGATCACTCTGGTAATTGCCGCCAGGCGTTCAGCGGCGTCGGGTGTCAGCCCCCTGTCACCTAGGATGGTGTATCTGTCCTTCCGTATCTCGTGCGCGTGCACAAGCGCTTCTATGAGCTGCTCTTTTGACACGCCGAGTTCCTCAGCGGTCGTAGGCGCACCTATCAGCTGGAGGGCGTTCCTTATCCTCTGCCAATCGCCTCCGTGCAGGTACATCATCATGATTGACCCGACGCCGCATTGCTCTCCGTGGAGAGCCTTGCCTGGCGTCATTTTGTCGAGAAGGTGAGAGAACATGTGCTCCGATCCGCTTGTCGGCCTCGAGGAGCCAGCCACGGCCATTGAGATACCTGAGATTATGATCGGCCTTATCGCCACCCACACGCTCTCCTCGAGGTTTGGCTTTATGGCCGCCGCATTTTCAATGATAGAATCAGCCGCGTATTTGGAGAGAGTCGCCGCGCTGGAGCTGAAATTCTCCGTCCGAAGCCGCTCAGCAAGCTGCCAATCGAGGATGGCAGTGGTGTTGGAAATGACATCCGCACATCCCGATGCGAGGAGCCTGTAGGGCGCCTTCACGATCAGCGCCGTATCGGCGACCACGCCCAACGGGACGCTCGCATTCAGCGACAGAGAGTTGCCTCCGTCCTTGATGGACGCGCGCGGGCTCGCGATGCCATCGTGAGATGCCGAGGTGGGGATGCTGAGGAACGGTATCCTGAGGTTGCACGAGGCGAGTTTGGCGAGGTCGATCTTGCTCCCGCCGCCTACTCCGAGCAGAAACGATGCCCTCACGTCCTTGGCCACCTCTTCTACCTTCACAAGATTCTGCTGTGTCGCGGCACCTATCTCGAGCTGCTGAACATCGAATTTCTTCTGAGCAAGTGAGTCTTTGACCGTTCCGGCCGCGAGGGTCCCCGTCGTCGGTCCTGTGACTATGAGCGCCGTGCCCTTCAGCTCGAAATCTGCACACATTGCGCCTACCTGGTCTGTGCAGTTGTGGCCCGCGAGGACCTGCCTGGGAAAACTCATGGTCCTCGCTTTCGTGAAGCCATCCGACATCGTATTGCACTGTCCTTGGCCCAATATGCCCGTTCGGCTTTTTAAGTTATCGGTTTGTATTCACAAGGATGCATATTTATGCCAGTAGAGCGAGGTTGGGCACCTCGTCAGCACTTGCACATAGCGACCTTTTCCATTTTCTCGATGAGGTCATCCATTCGGAAAGGCTTGGGCAAGAACTCGATGGCGCCCGCATCCCTCGCCTCTTTCTCGACGAGGACGTCCGCGCTGACGAAGATGACCTTCTGAGATGGGTTCATCCTGATGATCTCCCTTGTCGCCTCTACGCCGTTCATCACGGGCATGCGGTGGTCCATGATAATGACGTCTGGTTTGTCCGAGGACGACACATATTTCCTGAGCGCCTCTTCCCCGTCGAAAGCCGTCCCCAGCACTCTGTAGCCCCTGAGCTGCAGAATGTCCCTGTAGAGCTCAACTATGAAGAGCTCATCGTCC
>CAYOXJ010000032.1:0-11001 GCA_964407905.1 uncultured Thermoplasmata archaeon | reverse complement strand
AACCTGATTCCCAGATCCTGGGTCCCCTCGAAGGCTATGCGCGATCTCAGGCAGCTCGTGAGACAGCGCGCATATCTCGTGCAGCAGTCGACGAGATTCAAGAATCGAATCCATGCCGAACTCCTCAGACGAGGTGTCAGGCGTCCTGAGAAGTTCAAAGAGCCGTTCTCGAGGAAGAGCATCGACCGGATGCTCTCACTTGGCATCCCCACAGTGTCCTCGTGCCTCGGCTGCCTCGAGAACATCCGAGCCGAGATCGAGGAGATGAACGTCCAGCTGCTGGACGAGTACAACAGAAGACCCGATGCCCAACTCATCGCAACAATCCCGGGCATCGGATTCTACGGGGCACTCCTGATACTTGCAGAGATAGACGACATCAGAAGATTCTCTCATCCAGAGAAGCTGTGCGCGTATGCGGGGCTGGTTCCGACTGTGAGCCAGTCGGCATCGTCCGTCCACTACGGAGCCATCAGCAAGGACGGGTCCAGCTATCTCCGCTGGATACTGACCGAGGCTGTCCACACGCATGTCTATTCTGCACCAGGCTCGCGGCTCTCGAGGTTCTACGCGAAGGTCGCGAGACGGAGGGGCAAGCAGAAGGCAGTAACCGCAGCTTCAAGGAAACTCCTTCTCATCATCTACCGGATGCTCGTGAGACACGAGCCATATCACAGTCAAGGATTGGACCTCGGCTTTCCTCCTGCACGGTTGAGTGCGACATAGGGATTGGGGCAGATCCCTGACAATGGACGAAGTTGCCATAGTGCGGCGAAGACCGCGAATAGAGGCTTGTCCGACAAACCCCTGATCAAATCAAAGACGGGAGGCAAAATCAAAGAAGACGAAACGAGATTCGGAACAAGGCGAGGACCTCTTCCACATAGAGGAGTGAAGGCGAAGAAAATGTGAAGGGGTTTGGTGTGTTCTCTCACGAAACCCAAAACCGCATTGTTAGAATTTAGCCAGTATCGGGAATTCAAATCCCACCGAGCCCGCACCTACGCATAGCAAGCATAGTCATCGTCCGATGAAATCCATCAATTCTCTGTATCTCTTTTGAGAGGCGTTTGCGTCTGGATATTTGCTGGTTGGAACTCCAGAGGATCTCTCCAATGCTGTCTTAGATAGCAAGACGGTTCGAGAAACGCTTCGGCCGGGCAGCGCAGGAAAAAAATCTTCCGAAATCATTAGGCAAATTGGCTATTTTCGCGCCATTCGTTCTAGCTGTTCTGCCATTCGTTCAGACCTTCTTATCATCGGCTCATACTTCCTCCTGATCAGGACGCAGAACGTGCTTTCCAGTTCTCTGGCCTTGTTCAAGAGCTGCGTGTAGGTCTTAGAGTGCATCCCCTTCGGTTGCCAGGGGAAGGGCCCCGACAGCCACCACTCTACGCCCAGCCTCCAGTATATCTTTTGGATCTTTCTTAATACGCGGCGGGGCCGAGATTCTCGCCGGCTCACATATGACAGGTTCCAACAATGTCGGCACAGGAACAAGTCCCCGTTGGGAGGCGTGTATAACTTCGCCACACGTCGGTTGCAGGCCACCCCGCTGACAACGCCTGGGCAGACAAACCAGGGTCTCGAGCCCCCGTAGTTGCAGGCAGTCCAGGCGACAGGCACTCGATAGTAGTAGTCCCTCTTTTGTTCATCGCGTTGTGTGATTGAATATCGCAGGACCAGTGCCCCGCCTTCCATTCGCAAGCCTATGCCTCCGACCTGCTCCCCGTCCCGACTCCAGATCCAAGTGCCGCTCTTGCCATGCTGGAGGAAGCCCTTCCGATGGAGTGAGGAAACATCTAGCATATGGCATTCTTCGACCGTCCACTTCCTCCCGAACCACCGGCCGGCCATGCTCACTCTCCCTCAGTTTTCTGGGAGCGGCGCTCCCAATCCTGGTTTTTCCGTCCGTCCTCTTGCACGGCTTGATACATACTTCCTTGGTCAAACCACAAAAGCTCACACGCGCTCATGAGGCTCCAGATGTGGCTTGCGTCAAGAAATGAGTTTGTTGAGGCTTGGGCCCAGACACCGAAAAAAGTCGCAGACGCTTGCGAGCTGGGAAAACTCTCGGCATTTGAAATGATGCGGATCATCAGGTGTTGCCTTCCATGTTTGACTCTGCGCGTGCTCGAGCGGGTCTCGGTCTGGTCTTTGTCCACGAGTCCCGTATTCCTCAGGCAAGTTTTCGCCTCGAAGGCTGATTCTTTGTGCCTGGTCGGCTGTTCGATCATCATGTTCTCCTTGGGGAAATTAAGGAAAGGGTTTGGGGGGACGGACGGCGGCGAAGGGGAGCGTTCCTGACATACCAGCATCTTTTATCACACGGAAAACGGGTGTACAAAGGCTTTTGATGACGGAAGTGCTTCGTGACCTTCCTGGCAGGCGAGTGCTTGAAGGTCACGCTCCTGAACTACACAAAGAACCCGGACAAGATATGCGCTGCTGCTGCACAGTCATGCTACTCTGAGAAGGGCGCGTCTGAGCTCTTCGAGGGCACGACCGACGAACGCGCGAAGAAGATGATCAAGAAGGTCGTGGGGATGGGGCACCTGTCTGTCGTGGAGCACGCCCATTTCACTTTCAGCGTCGAAGGCGTCTCGCGCTCACTCACTCACCAGCTTGTGAGGCACAGGGTCGCCTCGTATTCGCAACAGAGCCAGAGATATGTGAGCATGGACAAGGCGGAGTACGTGGTGCCACCTTCGATAGCTGCAGATCCGGCTTCGAAGAAGGCCTTCAGGCAAGTCATGGACGACACGTGGAAGACCTACCGCGAGCTCGCGAAGAAGGTCCCCAAGGAGGATGCGCGCTATGTCCTTCCGAACGCTTGTCACACAAACATCACGGTCACGATGAATGCAAGGGAGCTCTGGCATTTCTTTCAGCTTCGTTGCTGCAGGCGGGCCCAGTGGGAGATCCGTATGATGGCCTGGAAGATGCTTAAGGAGGCCAAGAAGGTAGCACCGATACTTTTCGAGAATGCCGGCCCTGGGTGTTTCCGCGGGCCGTGCCCTGAGGGCGAGTATGCGTGCGGGAAACCTTATGAGGAGGGGCAAATCCCTTCAGACGAAGAGCTCATAGTCGAGAGCATGAAACCACAGGACTGATTCAGTGATTGGGCGGTCTGATAATGGCATCTGGCATGAGGATTACGACGGCGAAGACGGTCGACGAGTACATCGCATTGGCCCCCGAGGAGAAACGGAGGGCCCTCAAGAACCTCCGGAAGGCGATAAGAGAGGCTGCTCCGAACGCGGAGGAACGCGTTAGCTACCATATGCCTGCCTACAAGTATCATGGATGGCTAGTTTTCTTCGCAGCGTACAAGAATCATGTGAGCCTCTACGCGGTAGGCGAATCGAACTTGAAGAGATTCAGCAGCAAGCTCAAACCTTTTGAGATCTCGGGACAGACAATCCACTTCACTCCTGAGAAACCGCTCCCTGCAGCCCTCGTCAAGCAGATTGTGAGGGCGCGCATGAAGGAGAACGAGTCACGTGCCAAGTTGAAGAAGAAACACGCCACATGATGGTCCGCCAATGGTCATGGCGACCTAGTGTCCATCACCATCCAGCGGATTCAATTCTTCGACAGGTTCATTCTGCCGGCGCTCCGAAACACATATATAAGCCATGCGCCTACCGAGGCCAAATAGGTGAGCCGATGGGAAACATCAGACCCACATACATCAAGCGGGTAGCCATCGAGCTGGTCCAGAAGTATCCGGAACAGTTCACCAGTGACTACCAGCACAACAAGGCGATGGTGGCGAAGCTCACCGATGTGCGCTCTGTCTCCATGAGGAACAAAATCGCTGGTTATGTCACGAGATACCGGACGCACTATGAGGCGTGAGTTGTCCCGTGAGTCGCGGACTGCTCGTCGCATCCGCTTCTACTATTTTCGGAGGAGCTCTGCGCAACTTCTCATGTGTTCTTGTCCATGGTTACCGTGAGGCCGATTGACTTGAAATTTTATTCAATACCAATAGATAAATAATGGCACAGGCAATTAGGGTTCGCGATTGCATATGCAGTACGCTGTTGAGACAGAAGCGCTGACAAGGGTGTTTCAGCCCAAGAGGAAGAAAGAGGGCAAGTCAGTGACAGCTCTCGATTCAGTTGACCTCAGCATCAAGCAGGGTGAGCTTTTCGGAATCCTCGGTCCGAACGGAGCAGGCAAAACCACACTTCTCAAGATACTCAGCACTCTCCTGTTGCCGACTTCCGGCAAGGCTTATGTTGCTGGCTTTGATGTTGAGACGGATTTCCAGGAAGTGAGAAAGCGCATCAACATGGTCTCTGGGGGAGAGGTGTCTGGATATGGCCTTCTCACGGTCAAGGAGAACCTGTGGATGTTCTCGCAGTTCTACGGCATCAGGACAAAGGTGGCCATAGAACGAATCGACAGAATGCTGGAACAGTTTGGCTTGATGGACAAGAGGAACGAAAAGGTCAGGACACTTTCGACTGGCCAACGACAGAAGATGAACGTGATCCGAGGTTTTGTGACCGACCCTGACATAATCTTCCTCGACGAGCCGACGCTCGGCCTAGACGTGAATGCGAGCAGGGTCATCAGAGAGTACATCGTTGATTGGGTCTCCAACGGCACCGACAAGACAGTTCTGCTCACAACGCACTACATGGCCGAAGCGGACCAGCTCTGCGACAGGATTGCCATAATCGACAATGGCAAGATTCTCGCCTGTGACACTCCGGAGAACCTGAAGAAGCTCGTGAAGACGAGCACGATGCTCAAGTTGGACACGACCATGCTTGACGACAAGCGGGTGCTGGAGACCATTAAGGGAATCGAGAAGTTCACATACGCGGACGATGCAACGAACAACCTCACAAGTCTGAAGTTCGTCCTTCAGGACGAGTCCGCGGTCTCCGACATCGTCTCTGAGGTCGTCCGTAGCGGCGCCAAGATTCTCGCGCTCAGGAAGACCGAACCTACTTTGGAAGATGTCTTCATAAAGATGGTTGGGAAAGGATTCGAATGAGCGAGACCTGGCTGATGAAGAACCTGAGGGCTGTGAAAGGGAGAGCCTACCCCCGCGTTGTAGGCGGCAATCGAGAGCCGAGCTGGGTCTTTTTTGAGATCGCCTTGCCGATCCTGACTGTAGCAGCGTACGCCTACATCTACAAATTCATGAGCGCAAGACCGGAATTCGTCGGATATGTCATACTCGGCGGGGCGATGACCGCCTTCTGGCTGAACATTTTGTGGAGCATGGCCTCCCAGTTCTACTGGGAGAAGGAGACGGGCAACCTCCAGCTCTACCTGATCGCACCCATCTCTCGCATGGCAATTCTCGCTGGGATGGCTGTTGGCGGTCTGTTCATGACCAGCACACGTGCTCTTGCCACGATCATCATCGGAGTCTTCGTTTTCAGCGTCTCTTTCACGCTGTCAGACCCTTTGCTCATGGTGTTGGTTTTTGTCGTGACCATGATTGCACTGTATGGTATGGGCATGATGTTTGCATCTCTCTACATGCTGCTCGGACGTGAGGCATACCATCTCTCCAATCTGATGACGGAGCCGATCTATCTCGCATCAGGCTTCTATTTCCCAGTCAAGTATCTTGGGTTCTGGGCGGCCGCAGGAGCATCATTCATACCAATCACGCTAGGGCTCGACGCGCTGAGGCAGCTCTTCTTTCCGACAGGCAGCCAGGATGCGTTCCTCTCTGTCTGGACGGAGGTCGGCATACTCAGCGCGCTCTGTGTCCTGTTCCTCATTCTGTCCAGACTGTCTTTGGACTACATGGAGTGGCTGGGCAAGAGCACCGGGAGGTTGACGCTCAGATGGCAGTGAGCAGCGACCTCAGGACTTTTAAGAACGCAGCCTGGCTCGGGTGGCAGATGGAGGCCAACTGGACCGATCCGTTCCTGTTCGCGACCTATTCCATCGTCAAGCCGATTGCTGGTACGCTGATCCTCGTATTCATGTTCCTCGTGGTCACCGGAGGCGAGACGGACAACCCGTTCTTCTCATACATGTTTGTGGGGAACGCCCTGTACATGTTTGTGGCAGACGTTTTGTTCGGCGTGACGTGGGTCATCCATGACGATAGAGAGCACTATATGACTCTGAGACAGGTCTACATTGCTCCCTCGAGCTTCTTTTCGTACGTCCTTGGCAGAGCGGCAATCAAGATCGCAATAACATCTGTGGGCGTCCTGCTCACGCTCGCCTTCGGAGTGTTCGTCCTCGGAATCGACATCGTCTTTGGTGCGATAGACTGGGTGTTGCTCGTTCCAGCACTGCTGGTGGGCCTTGCCTGCATCTCGATATTGGGACTTGCTCTGGCCGGTGTAACCCTTCTGACTGCAAAGCACGCAATGGGCATCAATGAGGGCATCGCTGGGGTCTTCTATGTTCTCTCCGGCGTCATATTTCCTATATCCATTTTGCCCAGCTGGGCACAGGACATCTCGAAATGGCTCCCAGTCACGTACTGGATGGAAGCGGTCCGGAGAGGTTTGATGCCCGATGCGCTTGCGCAGCTCAACTCCCGCATGAACGTGACGGGCCTGGCGGGGTTCGACAACGTAATGCTGATGGCCGTCATGACCTTGGGCGTCCTTGTCTCGCTCTTGCTGTCTATCTCCATGTTTAGGTACGCCGATCATGTTGCCCGCAGGAAGGGCAAGATTGACTGGACGACCACCTACTGAGCCGCTGTAGTCATGGTAGTCTTTTTCTATCGATGTCTTCATGGAGGGTTCTGCGGCGTGGGCACCTGCCCGAGTGGGGTAGTTTGGATATCCTAGAAGCCTGCGGAGCTTCGGACCTGGGTTCGAATCCCAGCTCGGGCGCCTCGCCAACAACAGATTTCTACCCAGAGCTCGTTTGAGGATTCCGTGAACAAAGAGTTGAGAGAAATCCTTCGTCATGTGCGAGCGGACCGCATATCGGGCGCTTCCGAGATTGCTCTGAGAACATGCGCGGAGGTGCGAGAGCTCTGCAGAATATCCAAGCGCGGTCTGACGCGCGATGAGTTGAAAGAGTTCGCAGCTGGCCTTGTGCGGGCCCAGCCAAACATGGCACCCATCTGGAACCTTGCCAACGAACTCCTGCTCTCGGACCTCACTCCGGAGTCCACGATCAGTGTATGCTCATCGATGCACAACGCGCTCAGGAATGCCCCGAAGGCGATTGGCAGGAACGTTGCGCGGTCGGTCGCTGGCAAGGCGATTGTCACGAACAGCTCAAGCAGGGCGGTTCTTGAATCACTTCTGGCGGCTGACCGGCTCGGGCGAATTCGTGTTCACTTGGCCGAGTCGAGACCGATGAGAGAAGGACTGGTGCTTGCAGGAGAGCTTGCGAGAAGGGGAATCAGCGTCACGGTGTACGGTGATGCCTCCCTTGCCCGAGCCGCTGGGAAGTCCGACGTCGCGGTGGTCGGTGCGGACATCGTGAACAGTTACGGCATCGTGGGAAAAGTCGGCCTGATGCATCTAGCGCTCTGCGCCAAGGAGATGGGAATAAGGGTCCTGGTCCTAGCTGACACTGCCAAGTTTGCACCGATCCGACTAGAACCTGATCACAGGGATCCAGGCGAAATAGTGGTGAGGCCTCCTGAGGGCCTCAAGGTGGAGAATGTGTACTTCGAGGAGGTCCCGCTGAAGTACTTCAACAAGATCGTCACGGAGTCGGAGGAGATGCTTCCGTCCAGAGTCAATCGTGTCCTGAGAGAAATCCGGACTGCACCGGAACTCACAAGGAAGCCCTGCTGACGTTTCTCAGATATTCATCCAGCATCCGAACCTTGTCCTTGGGCAGTACTGGGATCTTGGGTCTCGAGAGGATCGCTCTGGCCTCCTGCCTCGCCTTCTTGATGAGCGCCCCCCTTTCTCCGTCCTCGATCTTGCCCTTGTACATCGCCTCTGGTTTTCTCGACGAGACGAACTCCCCTCTGAAACGATCCAGAGTGTGCCTCTTCCCCAGAAAATTGCCGTCGAGTCCTGCATCGCGAATGGTCTCGAACGATATCGCTGCGTCGTTCGTTTCGAAAGTCCTGATGAGTTCCCTTGCGATATCCCATACCCAAGCATCCACCAGGAGCTGCTCGAAGGATGCGCCCCTCGCATTGTCGATTCCCCCCAGTCCTGATGCGAGGTCCGAAGGCACCAAGGCCTGAGTCATCATGTGGCCCACGCCTTCGCTGACCCGGGCGAGAGTGGTCGAGACCTCCTCAAGAGAAATGCCCGCAGTCATGGTCGGCAGGCCGTAGAACCTCCCCATCTGGCCTGAGCCGGTTCTCAAGAGCACGCTCTCCAGCGCTTCGTAGTCAATCGACCCCGTCTTCAAGTTGCCTGCTGACGAGTCGCTGCTGTAAATCCACGGAGCTCCTTTCCTGGCGATCTGGGTTATCACAAGGCTCGCGAGCCCTTCTGCGTTCACCTGCGCGAGAGTTCCTGACAGTGTCACCGGGGAGGTCAATCCGGCCACGGCCGCAGACATGGCCACAACGGGTATTCCCGCGCGCGCCTCTTCCACCTGTCCCTCGACGAGGCCCGCTTCGAACGAGAGCGGAGAGATCGGGCATTGAGAGCAGGATATGATGGGTCTTTTCGCCAGGGCCTCGGGACCACCTGTCAGGATGGAGGCGAGCCGCACCATGTGCCTTGCGACGTCCGCATTGTGCGCATCATGCTGGACGTGTTTCGATGTGAACTCAAGGCAGGTCTTGAGCTCGAACAGGCCTTTCAGATGTGCTGGTGCTTCCAGAGCTCCCACCATCGGCCAGAAGAAATCGATCTGCGGCAAGGATTCGACAAGTATTGCGAAATCTCTGAGGTCTTCGGTCCTCGAAGGATGTGAGTCGCTCGTCACCAGATCCTTCACATAGATCCCTTCTCCTCCGTTCGCCGCGTAGAGCTTGTCCTCAGAAGGAATCCTGATGTCCTTCTTCCGGTCAGCAGAAGCCAGCAGAAGGGATTTCGGTGCGCTCGCGAGGGACGACCTCACAATGCTCTCCGGGATCAGAAGCCGCTTGCCATCCTTCGTTCTCTCCAATCCGGCGGCTACAAGCATATCGCACACCCCTTTGCTGTTGACCACGACCCCGACCTCTTCAAGAACCCTGATGGATGTGTCGTGGATTCTCCTGATTTCTTCGTTTGAAAGGAAAGTCATCTCGGCTCTGGCCATGTCTGAAATGCTCCTTGGGTCAGGTTCGAGAAGCACTTCCTGCAAAAGAACTTTTTGTCTGATTTTGACGCAACAATCAACTCACACTCTGGCAATGGTAAAATAGGGCTCTCTCAATCACGGTTAGGCATTTGAGGGGACCTTGAGAGCAGGAGCTGTTGTGCATGGACGCTGAGACGGACATGATGGTGGAGATCGCGGAGGCATGCTCGAGATGCAGGTGCGGATGCTGCAAGGACCAGTGCCCAATGTATGCCGAGATACTCGAAGAGACGATTTCTCCCAAGGGCCGGAACACGGTCGTAAGAGCACTAGCAAAGGGAATCCTCGAGCCGGATGAGAGGGTGGTCCGAATAGCCTACTCGTGTCTTCTCTGCAAGCGGGATGAGCTCTCCTGCACCGCGAAGCTCAAGAATGCGGAAGCCACCGAGGCATTCAGGAGATATCTCGTCAAGAAAGGAGTCCCTCTTCTGCCCGAGCACGCATTGCTCTCAAAGAGCCTCGAGAACTACGGAAATCCTTGGCAGGAGTCGAAGAGCGCCCGGAAGAGATGGGCGAAGGAGTTTCAGGGGAAGAAGGTCGTTCCCGGCAAGACCGAGACACTGTTCTATGTTGGATGTACGTTCGCCCTTGACAGGACTCTGCAGGATAGCCCGAAGGCGCTAGCGAGGATCATGCAACGTGCGGGCGAGGACTTCGGCCTGCTGCTCGAGGACGAAGTCTGCTGCGGCTCCACTGTGAAGAGGATTGGCCATGCGGATCTGTTTGAGCGACTGCGGAAGGAAAACGAGAAGCGCATTCGTGGCAGCGGAGTGAAGAGGATCGTCACTCAATGTGCTGGGTGCTACAAAACCCTGAAGCAGGACTACCCGGAGCTTGCGAAGGACATCGAGATCCTTCATTCTACAGAGTATCTGGCCAAACTTGTCGAGTCTGGTAAGTCGAAAGCGAATGCGCGGGGGCTGAAGGTAACCTACCACGACCCTTGCCACCTCGGCAGGCATACAGAGGTCTACGATCCTCCGCGGAAGATACTGCGTTCAATCAAAGGGCTCCAGCTCACAGAGATGGAGAACTCGAAGGAGATGTCGAGATGCTGCGGAGGTGGGGCTGGCGTCAAGACGGCATATCCTGAGATCTCTCAGAAAGCAGCGATCAGGAGGGTTCGGGAGGCAGAAGCAACTGGCGCGAGCTTGCTCGTGACCGCTTGTCCGTTCTGTGTGCAGACGCTGAGCGCGGCTGCAAAGGCATTGGGTTCCTCCTTGGAAGTGATCGAGCTTTCCGTTCTGTTGGATAGGCTCTCAGCAGGGGGCTGATGTCCCTCCATGGATTCCGATCTGCGAGAGCAAATCCGGAAGCAGTTGGTCGCTGTTCTTGATGAGCAAAGGGTGTTGTGGAAGAAGGCCGACCTCGCTCCGTACACGAAGGATACATACCGAATCAGGTTCGATGAGGATTTCAAGTACTTTCCGGACTTCGTCGTTCTCCCGGAGGACACGTCGGAAGTCCAGAAGATAGTCCAGATTGCTTCTCGCCAAAAGATGCCGCTGATCCCCAAGGGCGGAGGATCGAACAGGACGGGCATGCTCGTGCCTATTCACGGGGGAATCATCGTGGACACCATCAAGATGAACAAGGTTCTCGAGGTGAGTGTTCCAGACCTGTATGTCACGGCTCAACCTGGGATCACACTCAAGGAACTCGAGGACCACCTCGCGAAATATGGGCTTGCGCTGAACCAGGTACAGGGTTCCTTCAAGGTCGCCACCCTCGGCGGATCCATCTCCACTTCCGGCTTCAGCAGGAAGCACCAGAAGTACGGGACGA
>CAYOXJ010000031.1:0-11005 GCA_964407905.1 uncultured Thermoplasmata archaeon | reverse complement strand
TCGTTCAGCGAGACGGAGATCACGGTGCAGAAGCCCGCCATCGCCTCGTCAATACTGTTGTCGACGACCTCGTAGACCAAGTGGTGCAGGCCGTGCGTGTCCGTGCTCCCGATGTACATGCTCGGCCGCTTTCGCACTGCCTCCAACCCCTCGAGGACTTGGATCTTTTCTGCATCGTACGCGCTGTCTTCCATGAGATTACCGCCTCTATGACGCAGGCTCTTTCAACCGGTTCTTACGCCTCGCATCCCATCCAATTTTCGGCGCTTTTTTTGACCCTCAAATTCATCAATGGAAGCCCGATATATAAAGACTTTGAGAATACCGTCTGGCTGCACGCAAAAACCCCCCTTTGTTTCCGGTGGAACGTATCGTCGATTTTCCTCCCGATTCTCCAGAAGAAATATCGGCATATGACGAACGGGTCTAACGGGGCAGAAGATGAGGAGTCGATGAGGGCTGCAGATAGCCTCCTGCTTGAACACATAGGATCGATTGCGAGGTTGCAGCCAGACGTGTATGGCTTGCATACATCTCATGTTGGTCGTCGAAGGCTTTATGCTGAATTGCCCCTCTGTAGCACCTGAACTAGATTCGGATGACCAGCAGGACAAGGGCTCCACAGGAAATGAAGGGGCTTTCGAAGACTGAGGGAATGGAGCCAGACAAGCTTCGGAGGCTGGTTCGGGAGGGAAGAGCCGTAGTTCCCTCTAACCCCCGTCACAAGCAGCTCAAGCCCTGCGCAATCGGCGAGAATCTGAGGATCAAGATCAACGCGAACATAGGCACTTCAATGGATTGTGTGGACGTCAAGGAGGAGCTCGAGAAGGTCAAGGTCGCGGTGAAGTACGGTGCAGACACGCTGATGGACCTGAGCACGGGCGGAAACATCGGAGAGATACGCAGGGAGATCCTTCGCATGTGCCCTGTGCCAGTTGGAACTGTGCCCATATACGAAGCCGTGTGCAGGATCTCTCGCAAGGGTGGCCCCGCGAACATGTCGGAGGATGACCTGTTCAAGACGATTGAACAGCATGCGAAGGACGGCGCGGACTTCATGACCGTGCATTGTGGCGTGACGAAGCAGACCGCAGCATCGCTCAAGCGACACAAGCGGGTGACCGGAGTCGTCTCGCGAGGGGGAGCGCTTCTTGTTGCATGGATGAACACCAACGACGCAGAGAATCCGCTCTTCGCGAACTACGATTACCTGCTCGAGATGGCCAAGGACCATCAGTTCGCTCTAAGCCTCGGGGACGGGCTCAGGCCCGGCAGCATCGCCGACGCCACGGACGTCCCGCAGATACACGAGTTGATCGTGCTGGGAAGGCTGGTGGACCGGGCGCGGAAAGCGGGCGTCCAGGTGATGGTCGAGGGGCCAGGACATGTGCCGCTCAATCAGATCGAGGCGAACGTGAGGATCGAGAAAACTGTCTGCAAGGGCGCTCCATTCTACGTCCTCGGCCCGCTGGTCACGGACGTGGCTGCTGGGTACGACCACATTGCGGGAGCGATCGGTGGTGCGCTGGCGGCATACTTCGGAGCGGATTTCCTGTGCTGCGTCACCCCGGCCGAACATCTCTCGCTCCCGACTGTTGGGGACGTGAGGGAGGGCGTTGTCGCGAGCAGGATCGCGGCTCACGCAGCAGACTTGGCCCGTGGCAGAGGTGCCCTGTGGGACAGACAGATGTCGGAAGCGAGGAAGGCGTTCGATTGGGAGAAGATGTTCAAGCTCTCGGTGGATCCCGAAAGAGCAAAAGCCCGTCACGAGAAGAGGAAATCGCGAAGCCCCAAAGTGTGTTCGATGTGCGGCGAGCTCTGCGCAATGAGGATGGTCGACCAACTGCTTGGCTAGGGAGAGAATTCTAGAACGATAGCCCGAGCGGCAGCCTCATGACCATGCCTGCAAGGAGATACACGATCCCTGCCAGGATCACCGCGAGGATTGCTGAGAGAGCGCCCTCACCCATCGAGATATCATTCGCGACGCTCACTGCCCTGCTCGTGATGGTGATGAGCCATATCACGCCAATGAGCGCAACCGCGAGGAGCAGCGTGCCCCCCACAATTGCCTGATTGAGCTCTGCATCCGTCCACTCCTTTGCCTGGGTCAGGTTCAGTCCTTGGAACCCGACGCTGAATATGACGAGTAGGACGATGCTGAGGACCACGTATGACGGATAGCAGTAGCCCAAGAGCGCTATCGTGCTGCTCTTCTCGCCTCTTCCACCGAAGATCTCCTTGGCCACAACTGCAGCAGCCGTGCCGAATATCAGGAAGGCGAGCAGCGAGACGATCCAGCTGACGAAGCCCTGGAACGCGAGCTCCAGAACATCGGCCGCGCCGTAGCCAAGCACTTCTGCCATATCCGCTGTGATGAGGGTGCTGACAACGGTCGACACAATCGAGAAGATAACCACGAGGGCGAGTGCGCGCTGGAGATTCGTCGAGAGGTAGAGAGAGGTGAATGCTCTCGTCGGCGAGTAGCCGATCCTGATCAGGTCGACGAAGTCAAGCCTCGGCGCATGCTTGGGCTGCATGTACAGGCCAGGGTAGTGGCTCATGCGGATGTGAGGATGACCGGGCGCCTCGAAGCTGGGCGGCGGAATCTGTGGGACATAGTGCTGAGGGAGCTCCCGGGTTATTCTGGTACCACATCGAGGACATGCAGTGACGCCACGTCCGTCGCCAAGTGCCCGTAGATACCCCGGAGACTCGAGCCCACAAGAAGGGCACTTGATATGGTGGACATAGACCACAAACTCGCCAGCCATGGCGAAGCCAATCGTGTCCGGAGCATATTAGGGTTGCCCAGAGGACCCGGCAGTGAAATGGAGCCACTGGAGGGTTTTGAACCCCCGACCTGCGGTTTACGAAACCGCCGCTCTTTAGCGGCATCGGTCTGTCGACAAATGCGACCGCTGAGCTACAGTGGCAAGCAGGACTGTTGGGAGGATTGTCTTCCTAGTTAAGGGTTTTGACTTTGTCGGACGAGCCACGTCGAGCGCATCCAGTTGTCCTGTCGTTGCGAGAGGCTTTTTAAGGCATCGACAACATTTATCCAAGGGAAGCCCACATGGTCACCGACCTCCGCATACCAGAAGGAATCATCGTCCGTACGGCCAAAGGAGGGTCGGACTCGCTCAAGGCAATTCTCGCGGACCTGAAGCAGTACAGCTTCACGGGCTACGTGAAGGTGACTCTCGAGAAGGAGATCATGAACTCGATCGGATACCTTGTCATCGAGCAAGGTACCCCGGTGATGGCCATCTACGAGTTCGAGAAATCGAAGCCCAGAGAACTCAGGCGGATCTACACAGGCGAGAAGTCCTTGAGGTTCATTCTTGAGGATTCCCAGGACAAGCTGTCGAGCATCGAGCTGCACAGCAGGGTCCCAAGCGACGAGTTCGAGAGGCGGTTTCCCGACGCGAGAATATCTGAGAGCCCTCCGGCGGCAAAGGCCATCAAGGAGGAGATGGCCATGCCCATCGAAGAGGAAGAAGAGGAGGCTCCGGACTCCCAGAGAGAGATAATCGAGCTCTGGCGTCGGAAGGGATTCAGGGTCGATACCCTCGAGGAGGCGTTGAGGCGAGGCCCGCAAACATTGATGAAGGAACTCGCGGCATTCGAGCAGGACGCCCAGAAATTGAAGCAGTTCGAGGTCATCCTGAACAACTTCCCTGTCCTGGGCCACGAAGAGGAAATTGCCGATATCAGGTCAAAGCTTGAGGACCGGACGAAGATAGCGGAGATAGAATCGGATATCGAGTTCCTCCAGGAGAAGATCAGACGGAAGATCCAGAGAAGAAAGGCGGAGGAGGAATCCATCAAGCAGGAGATGGAGAGGAAGAAGCGGGAGGAGAAAGCCGCTGATGTCTACGACCTCATACTGAAGTATCAGACTTCGCCTGAGGAGGCCCTCGAGAAGAAATGTCCAAGGTGCGGAGGGAAGGTAGATGCGCAGGGCAGATGCTCGAGATGCAGTGCTGAGGAGGCCCCCGCACCGACCTTCACAAGGCCCCTGCCTGAGGAGATGAGGTTCGAGACTTTCATTGTCGGCCCTGGTTCGAAGTTCCCGTTCGCGGCTGCGACTGCGGTCGCTGATGCGCCTAGCAAGGTGTACAACCCCCTGCTCATTTTCGGCGGCCCCGGGCTGGGCAAGACACACCTGCTCTCAGCGATTGGCCACAAGGTGAAGGAGAAGAGCAAGAACGCGAAGGTCCTCTATGTCCCGGCTGACAAGTTTGTGGAGACCGCGGGCCAGGCGCAGGACGAGCAGCTCAAGAGGAAGGTCAGAGAGGACCTGAAGAACGTCGACTTGCTCCTTGTGGACGACATGCAGTTCTTGGCAGCGAATGCGGCTGCACAGCTCGACATGGCGCACGTCATCGACAATCTCATCGACTCTCATAAACAGGTCGTGCTGGCAAGCGACAGGTTGCCTGCGCAGATCCCGGACTTCAGCGAACGGCTCGGTTCGAGGATTATGATGGGGCTGACTGCAGATCTCCAGCCGCCTGACATGGAGACCAGAATCAAGATCCTAAGAGTGAAAGCCCAGGAGAAGAAACTGAAGCTGAGCAACGAGATCATCTCTTACATTGCGGAGCGCGTGACGTCCAACGTGCGCGAGCTGGAGAGCTCGCTGAGCAAGATCGTCGCGTTCTCGTCCATCATGAAGCTGGATGTCGACCTCAACCTCGTCTCGGACATACTCAAGCCGTTGGCGCCGGTCCAGGAGACCAGAAAAGAGATCATGAAGGATGTCAAGGCATTGCCAGGGCACTGCTACCTGATTGAGGAGGAGCGGCCCATGTACAGCAATGTCCTGCTCAGCAGGAAGATGGACGAGGGTTTCGCAGGCCTTGTCATCACACGCATGAACCCGAAGAGGATTCGGGATGAGTTCAAGGTCCCCCCTGAGATCCTGTGGCTCACGGACAAGGAGAGCTCTCAGGAGAAGACCGTGGAACCATCGCTGGAAATGATCATCCATGTGATACAAGAGTTCATGAGCACGGAGGACAAAGGCATGATCGTTCTCGACGGAGTCCAGTACCTTGTCAGCAGCACTGATTTCGAGGCAGTTCTGAGGTTCTTGAGAAGCCTCATCGACGAGATCTCGGAGACGAATGCGATCCTGGTGATCTCCCTTAGCCCGGAGACAATGAAGACACAGGAAGTATCGATTCTCGAAAGAGAGATGGAGGTCCTGAACCTCACGTGAGGCGCTTCGAGAAGAATCACGCAGCCTTCTTTATCATCTCTCTGAACTCGCGCATCTCCTTCAAAGCTTGAGCGTAGTCCCCGGATTTCATCAGGCTTGTGGCGGACTTCAGGACTGTCAACATCGGTGTGATGTTGACGTTCTTCATCTTGGCCTCGAGAAGCTGGTCCTTGGCCTTCCTCATCTCATCGTTCATGCGAACAGGGATTGCCTTGTAGAGCTTGTCGCTGGCGCTCTTGATCAGGGACTCCGTCTTGTCGAAGTCCCTGGCATCGAACGCCCTCGTGGCGTCCACAAGGAGGCCACGGGCCTCCTTCGTGTCGACTATGAACACCTCGCAGTCCGCAATGAGCAGCTTGAGCGAAGCGATTTTCGCCTTCGACTCATTGTATCTCCCAGTGATGGGCAGGAGTTCCTTGCTCACCTTGTCGACATAGACATAGGCCGCCTCGACATCGCCGCTCGCTCTGGCGCGGGCGACCTCTTGAACGTAGGTCGCAGCCCTCGAGATGTCCCCCCCAAAATCCTTCGCGACCTTGATCTCCTCGTTCAGGCGGTTGATCTCCTTCGCCAGCTGCGAATCTATCTTGACCATCAGGAGCTGCTTCGACTTGTCGACGAATTCTATCGCCTTGTCCAATTGTCTCTCGCGCCCGGCGACCGCGGCCTCGTCAATAAGCTGCTTGCTCTCGCCGATCTCAACGTCCTTCTCCCTCGCAAGGGCGAGCAGAGGCTTCATCTCAGCGACCATGCGAGCCAAGTCACGTCCCTTGTCCTTGCTGGGCGGCGGGCCCGCAGGAACTGCTTCTGCTGGCCTCTCGATCCTGACCTCCCGGACTTTCGGCTCTGGCGGCTTCGATGGCACGGGCGCCGATACCTCGCGGATAGACGGCTTCCCTGCCTTGACCTCGGGCTCTTCCTCCTTTTTCCGCCTGAACCACCTTCCAAAGCCGACTTTCCTCTCAGGGGCTCCCGCCACTTCGGCTTCCGGCTTGACTTCCCGCACGACCTTAGGTTTCTCCGGCTTGATTTCGGCCAGTGGAGGTTCGATGTCCTTCTTCGGAGCCAGCTCCGTGGAGACTGCAGCCTCTTCCTCGGACTCGACGAACACTGCGCCGCAGCCAGGGCACGACTCGGCATCCACGTTCACGAGCGTGTTGCAGGCGGGGCACTGGAACATCTCGGCCCCTTCCTCTGCGAAAATCACGCCGCACTTGAGACAGGATGAGGCCGCTGCCTCGACCGTGGCCCCGCATTCCGGGCACTCGAAATACTCTGCTACTTCCGCAGGTACGGAAGGCACCGGTGCAACAGGCGGTGCAGGCTTCTCCTCTACCAGCGGCCTGACCTCGGGGATCTTCCTGATCCCGGCCGACGGAGGGGCCGGCATTGGAGTGGGCTTGACTTGTTCTGGCTCGGGGACTTTTCGCAAGATCGAAGTCGGAGGAACATACGGCTTCGAGAGGACCTCCTCCACTCTTGATTCGAAGGAGGGTTTGGGCGGGGGCTGCACAGGCTCCGGAACCTTCTTCGGGGGCTCAATGTCGATATCGAATATCGACAGGTCCGTCCCGCAGAAACTGCACTTCTTGGAACCGGGCTGCAGTGGAGAATCACAAATGGGACAGAGCTTGTCTCCGCTAGAACTTGGCAATTAGCACGGCCTCCTTCAGTTGGTAACCTCACTTTACGATATGCCTGGATAAATAGTTAATCGTTTTGATTTCGGAATTCGATAACGATTGGTGCCCTTTGCGCGAAACCCTTCGACTGGCAACAGTAGAAACTTATTTCCACCCGAGCGTTGTTGCTCAGAGAGCGGGGGGCGAGCATGGATCTCAAGTCTGTGAAGGTGGAGTTTCCTGAGAATGCAAATGTGGTCATAGGTCAGACTCATTTCATCAAGACCGCAGAAGACCTCTACGAGGCGATCATCAGCACAGTGCCTCAGGCAAAGTTTGGCCTTGCCTTCTGCGAGGCCTCTGGGCCGTGCCTTGTCAGAGTGGAGGGCAACGACGACGAGCTGAAGAAGATAGCCTCGGAGAACGCATTGAAGATTGGTGCCGGCCACACGTTTGTGATAGTGCTGGAGAACGCGTACCCAATCAACGTCCTGAACAGGATAAAGGATGTCCAGGAAGTGTGTTCGATATTCTGCGCGACCTCGAATCCCGTAGATGTCATCGTTGCGGAGAACGACCAAGGCCGAGGGATTCTCGGCGTGATCGATGGCGAAAGGCCCAAGGGAATCGAGTCGGAGAAGGACGCTGATGACAGGAAGTCGTTCCTGAGGAAGATCGGCTACAAGAGATAGCGGCAGGGAAGCAGAGACCGATGAGGCTCGAACTTCGAATAGCTCCTCTTGACCTCGACAAGACACTTGGGTGCGGGCAGACGTTCAGATGGAGACGGCAGCAGGATGGTTCCTGGGCCGGCCCCCTCTCTGATCAGTTCGTGGTGCTCTGTCAAGAAGACGATGTAGTTCACGTTGATGCTTTCCCTGGCCGCGCTGACCTGGACGACCTGGTCGCGGAGCACCTGAGAGAATGCGACGACATTCCGAGGATACAGAAGGAGTTGGGACGAGATCCAAGAATGGCTCGAGGGATCGCAGAGCTCGAAGGACTTCGGATCGTCAAGATAGATGAGTGGGAGTGCTTGGTGAGCTTCGCGCTGGCAACCTATGCAAACATCCCAAGGATTTCGAGGATGATCGAAACCCTGGCACGCAATTACGGCGAGAGAATCACTGAGGATATCTACACGTTCCCTACCCAGAAAAGACTCGGGAAGGCTACCGTCAGAGAACTTGCTCGCTGTGGCCTCGGGTACAGAGCCGACTATGCCCATGAGCTGTGCAGAGAGGTGGACGAAGGGACCCTCGAACGTCTGAAGAAGCTGAACTACCAGCAGCTCCGAGAGGAGCTCAGGGAACTGCCTGGTGTCGGCAACAAGGTGGCGGACTGCGTTTCTCTCTTCGGCTTCGGCAGACTCGAGTCGTTCCCAATCGATGTCTGGATACAGCGAGCACTTGCCCGACTCTACAGGGTGAAAGGATCTTACAAGAGGTTGAGGGAATTCGCGGCGGAGAGATTCGGGCATTACGCGGGCTACGCTCAGGAGTATCTTTACTATAACGAGAGGTTGCGCGCGAGAAACGGCGCCTGCCTATTTCTAGAGCAATGATAGCATCGACTTGTCCATCAGGACCAAGGCGCCCTCGACGATCGTCACCAGCCCGACGAGTATCATCACAGGCTTCCACCCCACTACCATGGTTGCGATTGTCAGCGCGTCCTCCAGAAAGTGGAAGATGCCATGGACGATGGCGCCAACGATGAGGAATACCACAATCAACACGATCCACTCGTCAATCCCGAACACGGTCGACGGTAGAAAAAATGAGGCTACGAACGCAGCGACAGCTCCTGCAATCACCCCGAAAAGGCCAGCCCAGGGCAGCTCCTTGAGCGGTTTGAGAAAGAGCGTCGCAGCAAGCACAATAACCATCACCAGAGTGAACCAGTTCTCCGATCCCTCGGTGCCAACGAAGTAGGCCATCACAATCATCACGATGCCAAGGATAAAGGCGAAGAAAGTCCCGACCTCGTCAAGGTACGAGTCGTCCCTGCGGCCGTAGATCGCGATGAACAGGGACAGGACACCTCCGATGATGAGGGCAAGAGCGGGATACGGGTCTTCCGCAAGCACGGTGAGGTCGACCATCGGGACGCTAACGGTGTAGCGGCTACATCAAAATTCCCGGCCGGTCACCTTCCGACCATGCCAGGGTGGCTCTTCTGATAGAAGTCCATGATCTCCCAATCCGAGATCCTGCCCTCATCCCTGCTTGTGAGGGCGAGGCCGATTCTGTGGGCATAGGCTGAGACGATCTCCTCGCACTCAGGCTCGCCCCTCAGGTCGCTGACCTCCAACTTGTTCCCCCTGAGCTTTCCCCAGAACGATCCTATGAGCCGCGCGCCTTGAAACACCGCATACCTGCCTGTCTCAGACAACAGGTCCCTGAAGTTCGCTTTCAGATACTGAGTGAAGTTGTCACCCGGCGACAAGACTAACGTTGACATGAACTGCGCCTTGCCGAGCTTCTCGAATGCCTCCACCGTCGCCCAGTGCAGAATGCCCGATCCGCGCAGCATGTATCCTTTCACAATCAGCCCTTCGTCCTCGAGATCTCTCAGGGCGCGCCTGAGCTGGCGCATGGGTATCTCGTGCCCGAGCAAGAATCCGAGCGATTCCGCAGTCATGATGCCGTAGCTCCGGAACATGCGTCTGATGATCGTCCTCCAAGCGGTTTCCCTGGACATCTTGCGTTTCTTGGTGGCCACATACGATAGCGACCCGTCAAGATAGATGCGCGAGGAGGCGTACAATGACTTCATGCTGTCCACGGTGTCCTGATGGCCCAGCGGTGATAGTTCCAACAGGCGGTCTCTCTTCACTGGCTGCTGGTCCTCGACAATTCGCAGCACAAGCCTCTCCTCAGGAGTGAGGTCTCTCACCCTCGCTGCCCTGAACAGGCTCGCCTCTTCCATCCTGCAGTACCCGACCCTGTCCGGGACCAAGTGCCCGCGGAAGACTGCACCCCTGCTGTGCATGCGCTGAAGAGACTCGAACGATTGGACGCGCAGCAACGCCTCAACATCCGATCTGAGGCCTCCGAAGCGGACCAGCGCCTCTGACATGTCTCTCAGTTTCGTGCTCTCCTCAGCATTCTGGAATGAGAACGCGACACTGAGGATCTCGGTCGAATCGAAGCTTTCAGTCACGACCCTGCCTTTGACAAGCATGCCATTCGAGTCGGCGTAGCCATGCCTGATGAACTCCTGCTTGATCTCATCGGACAAGGACGCGATCTCTGTTCCAAAGACGCTCCTCACACGGATGATCTCCACTCCGAGGGAGTTATAGAACTGCATCATGTCATCGAGCGATCCGAGAAGCAGGCCCAGCAGTTCGGGCTCGTCCATCTGTATTTCCCTTATCTCAACAGAGCCGGCCAGGAGCCACTTCTCGATCATCCCTACAATTCTGCCGTGCCTCACAAGCGGGAATATCCAGCCCTCGCCGTACCGCGAAGTGATCTCGGTCCATTTGTCGCTCAGGAAGGAGTCGTAGAGCGAGAGTATTCTCAGCGCATCGTCCGGTGGAGACACCGCCTCGAGTTCCTTGAGCTCGTCCGGAAGCACGAACATCTCCGTTCTCTCGATCCCCACAAATATGCTTTTGGCACCGACGCGCTTCAGAAGCACACGCGCCTCATCCGGGTCCACACCCAAGTAGGCTGCAGTTTGGAACAGCGTCACAGGCCCAAGACCTCTCAGATATTTCCTGAGCACTCTCTCGAACGGCGCCTGTGTTTCTGGTTCGATATCGCACACGACATAGACGTTTCTCGAGCTCCACGATTCGGCTTCGTCGTACAGCCGCAGCAGATAGCCCTTCCTGTCCAGCGAATCGAAACGGTCCCTCATGATATCGGAGGGGAAACCAGACTCCTCAGCTATCTCCAAGTAAGTTCCAGAGCCAATGCTCTTGATCAGGCGGAGAAGAGATGCCTCATACTTGTCAAGACGCTCGCGCCTATACGAGCCGAGATAGTACGGAGCATCTTCTGCGAGGACGTACCTCAGCTTCCCTCTCACAAACCGTCCGAGCAGGACTTCGCCCTTCTCCCGGAGCTCGCCGAACTCCTTCATGTCGAAATCCTCCACCCGCTGGAAGATATCGTAGATCATCCCCGCCTCCCCGAACCTCTCG
>CAYOXJ010000030.1:0-11118 GCA_964407905.1 uncultured Thermoplasmata archaeon | reverse complement strand
ACAGAAAGAAGGGCGACTTCGAAAGGGCTAGACAAGCCTACTCGAAGGCTCTCTCCCTGGCGACAATGGATGAGAACCGTCCTGCCCAGGCTGCTTGCCTGAACAACCTGGCGCTGCTCGACTGGGACGAGGGCAAACTGAGGGACGCCGAGCTACGCCTAAAGGAGTCCGTGAGATTGGCCCGCGCAGTCAAGGATCATCTCGGCGAGGCAAGAGGCCTCGAGAACCTCGCTGAGCTCTTCCGCGTGCAGGTCAAGCTCTCCGAGATGACGAATCTCCTACTCGAATCCTCAGAGGCTTTCAGACGCGCTGGCGAGCCTGTCGAGTTCAAGAGGCTTCAGGCATCCTGTGCCGAATCCCTGGGCGAGCAGGGGAGATATGAAGAGGCGATTGCCATGTGCCAGAAGGCTCTCGAGAAGCCCGAGCTGAGAAGACGCTCTGGGCTTTTCCAGAAGTCTCCGAGGTTCGACAACGGTGATCTCGCACTTTCTTCGACGATGGCAGACCTGTTTCGTGAATCAGGGGACCTCAAGGGCGCTGCGAAAGAGATTGCCAGATACACTGAGATGGCTTGCGCAGTTGGTGATTCGAGTTTGATCGCGAAGAGCAGTCTCCTCAGATCCTTGGTCTTCGAGGATTCCGGCGACCTGGAATCCGCAGCTGAAGCGCTCGAGAAGGCAGAGGAAGTGCTTCGGAGTGCCGGCAACAGCGAGGGACTCGTCGCGGTTCACATGCGTAGGGGCATTGTGGAAGAGAAGAGAGGGAACGATGCCGCCGCTGCGAAGCATTATGCAGAGGCCGCGAGGCATGCTGGGCTCATTGGCGATTCGCGCGCATACTCGCTCGCGACGGAGAGCCTAAGGATGGTCAAAGAGAACCTCAGCTACTCCTCGCCCCCGACCCGCTCGACTTCCTCGTAATAAGGAAGCCTCTCGCCGAGCCGATCTCTCGCCTTCCAGATAGGACCTTTCGGTTCTTCGATGATCATGAGCCTCAGAATCCATACTCTGCGGTCCATCGAATCCCGCTCCGCGTTGTCGAGCTTGAAGTGTTCGTAGAACTCTGGCAGCCGCTCGACATTCCTCAGCACTGTGTGATACAGCCCCCAGTCGTGCGCGCACAGCTGAGCGATATACCTCGCGTTGATCACGCCCTCGCGATCGTCCATGCCTATCTTGTGGTCCCTCAGAAGCGAGAACAGGTCGTGGAAGTCCTTCTCGTCCATCTTAACGACCTGTATCTTCGTGATGAACAGGTCGGTCAGAGAGATCGTGTAAGGGTCAATCTCGAGCCTGCCCCTGAAATCCAGGGTCTGATCCATGCGGAACTTGTCAAGAAAGACCTCAACATGTCGATTGTTGGTGTGGTCCTCGTACTTCAGCCGCTGACCTCCGTGAAGAGCATTGAATGTGACGTCCGGAAAATACCCAAGATTTCTGAAGACCTCCTCGATCCCCATGGCCTGTGATCTCAGTCCAATGAGGTCTATGTCTGAGTACGGTCTCTCGCAGAAATCAAGGCTCGTGCAGTGCATACGCACTGCGAGCCCGCCCATGAGCCTCAATTGAACTCTCTTGCTACGAGCCCGATCGACTATTCTCTTGGCCTCCTCAGGCATGCTGGCCAAGGGTTGTCCGAGGGATGTCTCATCTGCCGTGTCCGCCATGGCGACGCACTCAATAGGTATTGCGGATGTCGCTCTAATGAATTCCTGTTTCGTGCCGAGAGCTCGCGCGCAGCAGCCGGTGATCTATCCGTGCTTCTTCGCGTGTTTGATGAAACTACGGAAGGGCTTCTGTTCTCATGTGTTCGGGTGGTTGCAAGCAAGGTGAGAGCAACAAGCGCTGGGCCGACTGATACTGGGTTGCGTCGAGAAGCAGGACCCCATCCTTAAGGAGTGGGCATATGATGAATTGTGGAAAGGAAAAAGGAAAAGAGAATGACTGGCGACTGCTACGAGCAGTGCGCCGATGGTTTGGCTACCTTATCTCGATGACCTGGAATCCTGAATCGGGGTCGTTCCCGAAGGCGTCGAGCCTGCCCCTGATCTTCCACTCGTGCCTGATCTGGCCGTTGTACGTGGGCTGGCCCATTGGAACCTGTATTGTCGCGTCGAAGGCCTTTATCTCGTTTGGCTGCAGCACAAATGCTGGAGCTATCGGAATCGTCTGCTTGACAGTCTCGTTGCGGAAAGGTGCCATTTGTCCGCAATGCTTGCATTTGACCTGTCCATTTTCCTCCGCGTGTATGTCCACGTAGACCCCGCCAGATTTGACTTCTTTTCCAGTCGAGACGACGGTCACTTTGACCGCGATCGAGTCTCCAGCTCTCATCGGCTGGTGAGGGTATTCAAGGCTCACTCTAGCTGCGCCGCCTGTCATGGCGGAACCCACGGATTTCATCTTGTCGAGGAATCCCATATGTCCACCGTCGGACTCAGTTTTGGAGCCCGCGATATATATTCCTATGTTCTTTGCTTTCGATATTGATAACGAGGGGGCCAGTCCTCCAGGCATGAGGCTAGTTGCATTGCGTCTTTCGACAAGAGCAACGGAACGAACCAACAGGAACCCCCGTCCGTCTCGATCGTCCTGAATCAGAGGATGCCTTTCGATGACCAATCCCAAAAGTACTTACGAGCCATCGCTAGTTGGGCTGCCTATGAATCGGAGAACAGTTCTATTCCTGCTTGTGGTCGCAGTTGGCGTGCTTATCTGCGTATCTGCAGCATATATCGTCCTCTCGAAGCCATCCGGTCCAGAGTACTCCCCAGTCATCAACCCTGCCGATTTCGGACCCGTCGTCAACAACACGTACTATCCGCTCACTCCAGGCACTACATACGTCTATCAGGGGGTCTCGGAGGACGGCAATGAAGTCAATGAGGTCAATGTTACACATGCGACAAAGGTCGTCATGGGCGTGACCTGTATTGTCGTGTGGGACCGAGTCTGGCTAGAGGGGGAGCTTGTCGAAGAGACATATGATTGGTATGCGCAGGACAAGGACGGCAACGTCTGGTACTTTGGCGAAGACTCCAAGGAGTACAGCGGCGGGGTGGTCGTAAGCACGGAGGGATCGTGGGAGGCCGGTGTGGACGGCGCCCAGCCTGGCATAATCATGGAAGCGAATCCTGCGATCGGAGACGCTTATCGACAAGAGTACTACAGGGGCGAGGCCGAGGACGAGGCAGAAGTCATCAGCCTTACCGGCTCAGCGGAGGTACCGTACGGCTCATTCTCAAACTGTTTGGTGATCAAGGAATGGACTCGGCTTGAGCCCGATATCGAGGAGAACAAGTACTATGCTTCCGGGGTTGGCTTTGTCCGTGAGGTCGTGACAAAGGGAGGATCGGGTTACTCGGAGCTTGTTGAGATAAGAACTTGGTGAGAAACGAGTGCAGTAGTGGACCGGGCGAGCCATGAACACGCGAGAGCTAGACATTCGCAGTCTAGTCTCAATTGGAGCAGAATTGCATCAGGGTGTCCCAGATTCCTTCCTCCTTCTCATTCCTCTTGGTAATCAGTTCAAATGGGTTGAAGTGAGCTGCGCGCATACATAAGGGTCTGGCTCTCGTTCAATCAGTGGAGTATTGCACCCAGATAGACTCCTTCTTTCATTCCTATTCTGTTTCCGCCCTGTCACCAGCCATATCGAGCATCCGAAGAAGGCCGTCCTCGTCGGTTCCAGGCTTTTAACTTGCGGAGCTGTCGTCGAGCTTGGTTCAGAAGCCCGTCCCGTGCTCAGGGGCGTCCATACTGCCCGTACTTGACCGCAGCCGCACAGATTGCCCTCACGTTCTCCGGCTTCGAGTCCCAAGGGGTCTCGCACTCCGTGGAGAGGATATAGCCACCTCCAGGGGCACAGTCCTCGATAAGTTTCTTGCAGTACTTGTCGACTTCGTTCGGCGTGCCATAGACGAGCAGGGCGGAGGGAACATTCCCGAACAGACAGACCCTGTTGCCCATCATATCCTTCGCCTTCTTCATGTCCGTCTTCTCGAGGTCGAGGAGCACCTTCCCC
Source organism: uncultured Thermoplasmata archaeon (assembly GCA_964407905.1). Taxonomy (GTDB): domain Archaea; phylum Thermoplasmatota; class Thermoplasmata; order UBA10834; family UBA10834; genus COMBO-56-21. The sequence goes on along the minus strand of CAYOXJ010000030.1, from coordinate 7,095 downwards.
TTCGGGAGCCCGTCCGCCATGTGGCTCATGGTGTCCAGGTGGGGCGTGAGGTCGTTGTCCCAGTGGCAGTGCACCTTGAACCCCCGGTTGACGAAGATATCTATCATCTTCTTCGCGACGGGCCAGTAGAGCCTGTCGAATATCCTGGGAGGCATTCCTGGCGGGCCCCCGTTGAAGAAGAATATGATCTCCGCACCAGGAACCTCCCCTGCGCCCATGATCATCGCGTCTCTCATGGCGAGCGTGGTCTCGTACTCGACGAGCCACTCGCACATTTCATCGACTTTGTCCGGCCTCTCGAAAATGTCTCTCGTGAGGTTCGCAATGCCGCGATAGTACTGGAGCATGTCCAGAGGGTGGCACGCGCGACCACCCATCAGAAGCGGTATCTGCTGCTCCTCGACAAATCTGCGCCAGGCGGCGGAGTAGATCTTAGGATACTCGTACTCGTAGTACAGGAAATCATCGACGCTTCTGCTGAAGACCTGACTGCTGATCTTCTTGCTGTAGAGGATAGTGGAGAACCCGCGCTTCATGACGTCGTCGTAATCCTCTATCATGGGTTTCTCGTAGAGGCTTGGCAGGTTGCCCTTGGGCGGGAAGTCGTCCCATATCCGCCAATCGAGCGTCGCCTGGTCCCAGCCAGCCCTGCCAAACATGCTCAGATGGTTGAGGGTCGTGATGTTCGGGTCGACATTGTCCCCTCCCCCGAGGATCTCCCTGGCCTTGATGGTCGCTCTGACGAGCTTGTCGGGATCGAGGAACATCTCCCGGATGGTGATCCCTCCAACCCACGGGAAGATGTAGCAGTTTATGGGCGCGACGGGGACGCGGTCCGCCTCCTTCAGGTTCCAGGCGAGTTCGAGCCTCTCATAGGCCGTCATCGTATCTTCCGTCATATCGGTCTCCTCCTACCTCTCCCCGGCGATCCATGCCTCAATCCTGCGAATGCCCTCGTTGGCGTTCGTGGTAGCGAAGTCCACGCCCAGCTCCTCTGCGCTCACCTCTCCGACCACTCCTCCGCCGATTATAATCCTGACATCCTCCTCGTGGACCTTCTCCTTGACGTCTTCGACCGTGATCTTCGCCTGCCCGACTGCAGCGGTCAGGAGGGCTGAGAGGCCTATGACCTGCGGTTTGAACTCCTTGGTCTTCTCTGTGAATGCTTCTGGGGGGACGTCGACGCCCAGGTCAACGACCTCGTAGCCCGAACACTCGAGGAGGTCTCGGACGATCGATTTGCCCAAGTCGTGTATGTCTCCCTTGACTGTCCCCATCAGGACCCTGCCCTTCGACTTCGTGAGGCCGTACTTCCGCTTGATGGTCGGGTTGAGTATCTCGATTGCGTCCTTGAATATCTGTGACGCCCACATGAGCTCCATGAGGAAGTATTTCCCCTTCTCGAACTCAGAACCGACGCGCTCAAGGCCGATCCTTGCGTCCTCGACAATCTCCAGCGGGTCTTTCTCTCCGGCGAGATCATCCTTCACAGCCCTCAGGAGTCCCTCCTTGTCCAGGGCAGCCATCGCCTCGGCTACTTCTCCCATGGCTCCTCACCTTTTTTCCACATCAGCTTCAGCAGCGCGAAGCTCCATGGTGCGTACGCCATGATCTTGTCGGCGTTCTCGCCGAAGAGCCATCTTGCCATCGCATGGTCCACCTCCGACTGCGTCGGAGGTTTCAACCCCCTCCTGATCTCCTCGAGGATCCTCTGGATTTCGTTTCCCGTGGGCCCGACCCTCCGTCAGCAAGCGGAGCTAATCGCCATTCCTCATTATTAAGGAAGTTGCAGCGGTGGCGATCTCCGCTCGGCAAACTTGATACTGGGCACATGCCCTTCACCTTCCACGACTCTTTGACGGTGTGTTTGGGCAATGGGTGATCGGTTTGGTGCTTGATGCTGTCGAGATCCTGAAGGCGAGGAAGAACCTCGAAGGCGTGGCCATCCGAACGCCGCTCACGCATTCGAAGGCTTTGAGCGAACTGACGGGGGCCGAAGTCTACCTGAAGTGGGAGAACCAGCAGAAGACGGGTGCGTACAAGTTCAGGGGTGCGTACAACAAGATATGTTCCCTATCCGCCAAGGAGGCGGAGAAAGGGGTCATCACAGCCTCGTCGGGGAACCACGCGATGGCGGTCTCGCTGGCGTCGAAGCTGCTTGGGGTGAAAGCCACCGTGGTGGTCCCCGAGGGGGCTCCCAAACTCAAGATAGAAAAAGTGAGGGCGCTCGGTGCTGATTTGATCTTGAAGGGGGCGAACTTCGACGAGTCCCTTGTGCACTGCGTGGAGCTTTCAAAGAAGACGGGGGCGGTCTACGTCGCCGGCACGGAGGACCACAAGGTCATGGCCGGTCAGGGGACGATTGCTCTGGAGATCATGGAGGACTTGCCCGACGTCGAGACGATCATCGCTCCGGTCGGGGGTGGCGGGATGATTTCGGGTATCGGTACATGGGCCAAGGCTATCAATCCCGGGATAAGGGTGGTTGGAGCGCAGTCCACGGAAGCGAGGGCGATGTACGAGTCGTTCAAGGCAGGGAGGGTGGTGGAGATCTCTGTCACCCCGACGCTCGCCGATGGCCTCGCGGGGCAGATATCCCAGATGGCGCTGGAGCATGTCTCTAGGGTCGTGGACGACATTCTGCTGGCGGATGAGAATGGGCTGAAGGACACGGTCCTCTGGGTATTGGCGAACGAGAGGCAGGTCATAGAGGGGAGCGCAGCGGTCGGGCCTGCCTTGCTGCTGCAGAACAAGATTGCGCTCGGGAGATTCGAGAAGATCGCGCTAGTCGTCTCCGGAGGTAATGTCGACATGCATGCTATAGGCCTGGATGGTCAGAGACAATAGACCCATTCTGCCTTTGACGCTATTGCCAGTTGCTATCCGCAGTCCTTTCTCAATTGCATCGAGAGGTCGATATTGGAATCCAGCTCTGACGCGATAGTCCGTAGGGAGCTGGGCGTGAAATTGAGTATCCAGCTCTTCTCTAATCAGAGGACACATCCAGAATTGAACTCGCGCAATCCAGACCTGGATAGGCACGGTGTCAATTCGTGTCAAGAAACAAAGCCAGTGGACCGGGCGAGCCTTGAGCTTGCACGAGCCAGATATTCATCATTTCGGTTCAATTAAAAAGGAAATGCACCAAGGCGTCGCCAAAACCTTTTTCTTCTTCTCCATGAGCTTCTCCAGGCAGAGGGTGCGGCTGCCGGGATTTGAACCCGACAGAAGCCAGACGTCCTTTTTCTGATTTCAATAGAAAAGGAAAATGCACTGAGACGTGCTCTTGCGTCTTTCCTTCCCTATGGGCTATTTGCAGGCCGCGAGCAGCAATTCGGAGACGTCCATTACTATCATCTTGCTTTCGATTGATTTGGCGGCCTCTTTGAGGCTCTGTTCGCAGAAAGGGCATGCAGAAACGAGGATGTCGGCTCCGGTCTGCGCAGCCTCCTCAACCCGCCGCTTGGCAATCTCAAATGAGATCCGGGGATTGGCGGTCTTGACACCGGCGCCAGCGCCGCAGCATCTAGAGCGCTCTCGGCTGTTCCTCATTTCTACGAACTCAATTCCTGGGATTTGGGTTATGACTCGCCTCGGATAGTCGTAGAACTTCGAATGCCTACCTAAGTGACATGGATCGTGATAGGTTACCCTTGCCCTGAAGATATGAGGCCTGAGTTTTCCTGACGCCAGCAACTCAGAGAACAATTGGGTGGTATGGACTATCTCAGGAGACCCCTTTTTAAGAGGGTAGTCCTGGCTCATAGTTTTGTAGCAACCTGCACACGAGGTCACGACTCGCTTGTATGTGCTGAGTTTCTTGAGGTTTTCCTCGGCCAGCTCTCCAAACAGCTTGCGGTCTCCAAGTCTCAGCGCGGTCGAACCACAACACAGTTCATCCCTGCCGAGTGTGGAGAAATCACTCCCGGCCATCATGAGGAGTTCCGTTGCCGCCATTGGAACTGCCACCAGCTCCGGAGACAATGCGAAGGTGCATCCAGCAAAGAACAAGGTATCCGAATTTTTCTCTTTGGAGGCATTTGACTGGCGCACCCAACGCTCTCTCGCAGATTTGGGCTGCATCCAGGGGTTTCCGTAATTCCTTAGGCTCGCGACGAGCGGTCGGTGCTCAGGCAACGGGCCAAAGCCGCTGGACACCAAATCCTGCCTGATACTCTGGCATATTTCCGAACTTGAGATCCTTGCGAGGCAATTCTCTTCGTCCAGACGGCAAAGAAGGCACGAATACAGCGCTCTGGACATTCTCTGGTCCGGCTTAATTCTTCCATTCAGATATGCCAACATGATCGAGTTTCTGCCGCGAGCTGAGACCTGCTCCTCAAGCATCGTGCCATACATTGGGCAGCCGTCCTTGCAGCATCCACAGCTGCATTGAAGGCATGCTTCCAGTGCCTTGAGGTGCTCTGAGTCGGTCACAACTCATGACAGAATCATCGTTTTATTTATACATATACAGAAAGAGTATTATTGGCTGACGCTGGTGGACATCCATGGATCTGGTATTGCGCGAGAAGGTCAGAAAATCCCTGATTGAAGCCATCGGCGAGGAAAAGGTACTCTGGACGGAAACCGACCTGCAAGCCTACAAGTCAGATTCCTTCTATCGGTTGATGGCTGATGATGATAGGGGACTGTACTCACTGGATTTCGCGGTGCTTCCTGAGACGACTTCGGATGTTCGGAAGATTGTGGTGATCGCCGCGGAACACTGCATCCCAATCATACCGAAGGGCGGTGGGTCGAACCTCGTTGGCATGCTGGTCCCTTTGACTGGCGGGATCCTTGTCGACACGATCAAGATGAACAAGATACTGGAGGTCAACTTGCCGGACTTGTCCGTGACAGTGCAGCCTGGAATAACGCTCAAAGGGCTTGATGAGGAGCTGTTCCGGCACGGCGTGGCGCTCAACCAGGTCCAGGGCTCTTACAAGGTCGCGACCGTAGGAGGGTCGATTTGCACATCGGGTTTCCCGCGGAAGCACAACAAGTACGGCACAATCGCAGACCGCATCATGTCCCTCGAGGTTGTGCTTGCTGATGGAAGAGTCCTTAGGACGGGCCCGAAAGTCCTCTACACCTCTACCGGCTATCGTCTTCACCAGCTGTTCGTGGCTTCTGAGGGCACGCTTGGGGTGATAACAGAGGCCACTTTGAGGGTCGAGCCCCTTCCAGAGGCGAAGGCCGCGGTCATGGCCTTCTACGACGATTTCCTGAGCGCACTGGGAGCGGCTAGCCGCATCAAGATGTCCGGGGTCATGACCGTGGGTCTCGATGCATTCGAGATCTCCGAAGCGTGGGACTATGAGGTGCCGGCGGGAAAACGCGGAGTAGTGATTGTGGATTTCGAGGGGACAAAGGGAGAGGTTGAGGCAGAGAAGAGTTTCGCCGTCGAGATCATGCGCGAGACGGGCGGCTCGCTTTCGAGCACTGAGGAGGCGGAATCCTATGCCGAGGGCTACGAGATGATATGGTGCGGGCTGAGGGCGATGAGTAAACAGAAGAGGGACGTCGTCTGCTCTTACGTGCCGTACGAGCGACTCGAGGAGTTCTATCGGAAGGTCTGGGACGAGATCCTGCCGAAGCATGGGATGACAAGGACCCCGTTCGGTGAGAGATGTGGCCTGGACATCGGGCGATACGAGATGGCGTATGCCACATTCGCCGTACCCGACAGCGATGGATGGCATGAAGACTACGCGAGTGCGACGAAGGAGATCGCCGAGTTGACCGTGTCTTTGGGAGGCTCAATAGCTGCTTGCATGGGTGTCGGGCTGAAGTATAGGGACTACATGCGGTTCGAATATTCCGAGACAGCGCTGGAAACGATGAGGGCCATCAAGACGCTTCTTGATCCCAAGAACATCATGAATCCCCTGAAGAAGCTGCCTGATATTGAGCGCTAGTAGGCCCCCCCAGGGTGGCAAGTCAGGTCTCGAGCCTCCAGACTCCGAAAGATCACGAGTTGCAGAAAGAACTTGGATTCAAGACAGAGAATTCTCATCTGGCTACGCATGAGAGTGCGGCTGCCGGGATTCGGACCCGACATTTGCCAGGCATCCTTTTTCTGATCTCAACGATCCAAGAAATCAGGCCGTGAGTGGGCGCTGTCGTGATTTGAACGTGACTTCGAACAGCATCACAGGCGAAATGGTCAATTCGGGTGAGACAGGATCGCGCCTTTGACTTCAAGACCTTCCGCGAACAGCTCTTGGCTACTGAGTTACCTGAGGAATTCGAGCCAATCTGAGAACGCAGCTGCACCCTCTCAGGCTGCCCCAAGATCGGCACGCATTGACCTCAGCGTCTCGATGAATTGAGGCTTGTCGAACGCCCGGACCAACATCAAAGGTATGGTCGATTCCACGACCGCTCCGAGATCGGACATATCGGCGTCTGCCAACCTGAGGCTCGTGTGCGACAGTATCTCTGTGAATGCGACGCGAGCTTCCCCACAAAGCGCATTGAGTAGTTCGATCAACCCCTCTTCGAAATGCCTCGTCTTTCCAGCATGGATTCTGACGCCGAATCCGACAAGCAGCTCTTCCAGTTCTCTCCTATCGAATGCGTAAACACGTTTGGACTTCGTTCTCTTGGACGGAACTGGGCCCTTGTCTGAGGGTCCAGTGCCGAGAACGATGGCATACGTTGCCGTGGCTCGATAGAACTTCTCGACCAGATTGTTCCTTACCTTCCTGGTCCCGGTCAACCGTGCCACCCTCCCTTTCTCGAGCCGCTTGATGTGATAATAGACAGCCGGAGGAGAGATGCCCAGGATTCTTGAAAGCTGGCTTATCGACTTCGGCTCATTCGCGATTTCAGCCATGATCTTGCATCTGGTCCTGCACATGAATATCTTGGCCAGTTCTGCATCTTCGACCACTCTAATCTCTGATTCGTTCATATGGGCCCTCCTTGTAAAGGAATATCTAAAAGGAGACTATAATTCCTCTCCTGCACGAGACATGTGTACCCTGAACCAAACTACCAGCCCTCCTAGAAGCCTCAGAATCGCTGACGCACTCTTCAGCCAAGGAAGATTCAGTGAAGCCGAGACCGCATGTCTCGGATACCAGA
>CAYOXJ010000029.1:0-11372 GCA_964407905.1 uncultured Thermoplasmata archaeon | reverse complement strand
CTCGCGGAGCTTTTCATCGACCATCCGGAGCTCCTTCTGAATGCCAAAATCCCACTGCGTCTTGGTCATGCGTTGCGCATATTGACCAATCTCTACTTAATGCTAGTGGTTACTGGCTCGGACAGAAGTGGGCTGTCTAGCGTCATCAGATGAGGCGAGAGCAACCCCCACGATCTTTGGCCTAGCCGAGGCCTACGGGGAGGTTGGGGAACGCGGCAGCAGCTGCCTCCTTGCACAGGTTCACGACAGCGTCCGGGTAGGCGCCTATAGCCACGACCATGACAACCGCGATCCCAATGGCGATCTTGACCATGGGCGTAAGAATGATCCTGCCCTCAGGGCCCTTGTCCATGTACATGTACTTGATCACCCGTGCGTAATAGTAGAGGGACAGGGCGCTGTTCAGGACTCCGGCCACTGCGAGCCAAACCAGCCACTCGGCACCTGGCGTGAAGGAAGCATAAACGGCCGATGAGAACAGGACGAACTTGCTCGCGAAACCCGCAAGAGGTGGGATGCCTGCGAGAGAGAAGAGGAACAAGGTCATCGAAAGAGCAAGAAGAGGCGAGCGCCTGCTCAGACCTTTGAAATCGTCCAGCTTCTCACCTAGGGCCACAGCGCCCATGCCAGCGACGACCATGAACGCACCTGACTTCATGAACGCATGAGTGAGGATGTGGAAGAGGCCGCCAGCGACTGCATACTGGGTCGACACTGGCAGTACGATGAGTATGTACCCTGCCTGGGCAATCGAGGAATATGCGAGCATTCGCTTGATGTTCGTCTGGGACACCGCGATCAGGTTCCCGACCGTCATCGTGACGATTGCCAGCACAGCAGCCGCCTCCTCCCAGTCGACCTTCGAAACGATTATGCCAACAAGGAACACCTTGAACAGCGCGGCGAAGCCCATCTTCTTTGACGCTGCGGCCAGCAGGCCTGAAACGGGCGTCGGGGCGCCCTCGTACACATCTGGCGCCCACATGTGAAACGGCACGATAGCGATCTTGAACCCGAAGCCTGCCATGAACAGTCCCGCTGCGAGCAGGAGGACAGGGTCCGAATCCAGGATCCACTGCTCAGATGGCGCCGTTAGGGCGTCGTACATTCCCGAGATGCTGGTGGTCCCCGTGACTCCGTACAAGAGCGATATGGCGAAGAGCGTGACTGCGGACGAGAAGCCCCCGACGATGAAGTACTTCGTTGCGGCCTCCGCGGACCTCTTCTCCGTCTTCCTGAAGCCCGAAAGGGCGAATGACGATATGCCAGCGATCTCCAGCCCGACGAAAAGCGCGATGAGGTCTGTCGCCTCAGCAACCAGCGTCATGCCCGTCACCGCCAGGAGCAGGAGCGCATAGTACTCCCCCTGGTTCCTGTCTTTCCTGATGAACTCCGGAGAGCCGATGACCACGACAATGCCAACAGACACGAACACGAGCATGAACAGGCCAGAGAATCTATCCAGCTGTACCAGCTGCAGATCGCTCGCCGGAGGCTCCCAAGTGCCTAGGAAAAGCCAGGCGACGAGCGCAAATGCGATTGCGAGAAGAGGAGTGAGGGCGAGCCATGCGAGGACCCTCTTGTCCTTGAACATGTAGTCGTAGGCGGGCATGAGGAGCGCGAAGAGAATCAGGAGAAGCTGGGGGATGAGCACATCGAGAAGAGTCCATACGGCCATATCATGCACCCCCTGCAAGCACGAGAATGTCGATCACGATTTCCGCACCAGGCCCGATCATGGTGAACATCACGTAGGGGAACACGCCAAATATTGCGATAAGGGCAATCAGTGTGCCAATTGACACGCCCTCGTACCAGTCCACATCGTGCACACGCGAAGTATCTATCCTGTCAGTGAGCGGCCCGAACATGGATTTCTGAAGAGCCCAGAGGTAGTAGCCCGCAGTGATCGCGACGCTCATGATCGGCAGGAACAGCCAGAGAGCCCACTTCTGGAACATGCTCGCGAACACCATGAACTCTGCCGCGAAGCTGACAAGGCCGGGCAGCCCCAGAGACGCGAGAAAACCAATGGTCATGAGCGTCGATGCCACGGGCATCTTCTTCGACAGCCCGCCAAGCATCGGAATCATCCTAGTGCCGCACTTATGCTGCACGACGCCGCACATCATGAATAGCACTGCTGTCACAAGGCCATGCGCGAACATCTGAAACACACCTGCGACGATCCCGAGCTGCGACATCGTCGCATATCCCAGAAGGACGAAGCCCATGTGGCTTATGGACGAGTACGCGACCATCTTCTTGAGATCCTTCTGGGCGAGGCAGAGCAGAGCCCCATAGAGGATGCTCGCTATCGCAATCGCCGCCATCACATAGACGAGCGCATCGGCCCCGTCGGGAAGCGTGGGGATCGCGACCCTGATGATCCCGTAACCGCCCATCTTGAGCAACAGGCCGGCCAGCAATACGCTTCCTGCAGTTGGTGCCTCGACATGCGCGTCAGGGAGCCACGTGTGGAAGGGCACCATCGGGAGCTTCACCCCGAACCCGAAGAACAGGGCAGCGAACACGGCTATCTGGAAGACGCGACTGAAGCTCACATCGCTCACCCTCGCGATGTCCTCCATGCCGAACGACCGCACGCCCGACCCGAAGGCCTCGAAGTACATCGCCATTATCGAGATGAGGATGGCCAAGCTGGCAACATGCGTGTATATGAGGAACTTGATGGCGGCATAGTCCTTGTTCGGGCCACCCCAGACGCCGATCAGGAAGTACATCGGTATGAGGACGATCTCCCAGAAGACATAGAACACGAAATAGTCAAGAGAGACGAACACGCCAAGGATCCCGACCTCAAGCACGAGCATCAGGCCGAAGTACTCCTTGGGGCGCAGCTCCGTGTCCCAAGAGAACAGGATAGACACGGTGCTGAGGAGCGTCGTCAGCACGAACAACGGCAGGCCGATGCCGTCTAGTCCGACTATGTAGCTTATGCCAAGCGAACCTATCCACTCGTACGACTCGTAGAACTGGAAATCGAAGAATCCTCGGCCATCATGGTAGCCTGTCGCACTTGCGTTGGGCTCAATCATGAACTCGAACGCCACGGCAATCGAGAGGACCAATGAGGCCGTTGAGAACGTGAGAGCGACCCACTTGGCATACTTGCCGTACCTCCCCAGGCCGAAAGTGATCATCGAGCCCATGAGCGGCAGGAGGATTATGATTGAGATTATCGGGATGCCCTCGAACATATCTCACAACCCCCTCGCCCACGGGACGACATAGATCATGAACACGAGCAGCAAGATGATGCCCAGGACGATCAGGCTCGTGTACCTGCGGACATCGCCGGACTGCGCCTTCCTGATCGAGTTGCCCATGTTTGCCCCGAGGTAGGCGATTCCGTTCACGAGCCCGTCGATGACGTACCTGTCGAACGCATCGGCGACCAGCGAGAACCCGTACACGACCTTGTACGCGAAGTCGTCGTAGAACTGGCTGATGTACCATCTGTTGTCCAGCGCTCGGTGGAACGCGCCAGGCACGCCCTTCACGAACACGGACCTGTCGAATCCCGGCATGTAGTAGATCCTGTAGGCAAGCGATATCCCGACAATAGCGAGGACAAGGGTCACATACGTCAGAGGATCGGATAAGATCGTCACCGCGATGTCGAGCAACGCCTCGTCCTCACCGACGATGCCAAGTGGCTCTATTGCCAATTCGATGAAGTGCTTGAAGCCGTCCCCGACGAACAGGGCGAACCCAGAGACAACAGCAAGGCCAGCGAGGATCATCAGCGGGACAGTCATGATCCTCGGAGATTCGTGCGCATGGAAGTCCGACCTCGGCTCTCCAGCAAACGTCATGAACCACATCCTGAACATGTAGAATGCCGTGAGGAAGGCCGTCGCGACGCCCATGGTCCAGAGCAGGGCAAAGACCGGGTCGAACTCGTTGGCATCGAACACCGAGGCGAGGACCTCGTCCTTGCTCCAGAAGCCTGAGAGAGGAGGTATGCCTGCGATGGCAAGGGACCCGATCAGCATCGTGAGAGATGTGATTCGCATCTTCTTTCCAATGCCGCCCATGAGCCTCAGGTCATTCGTTCCCACCGCATGAATGACGCTGCCAGCGCAAAGGAACAGCAGCGCCTTGAAGAAGCCGTGATTCATGAGGTGAAACATCGCGGCCGCGTAGCCCCCTCCGATCTGCGAGTGAATCACCAGGTAGCCTCCGGCACCAAGTCCCAGGATCATGTATCCGAGCTGGCTGACGGTGCTGTACGCCAGCACGCGCTTGATATCGTTCGACGCCAGCGCAACAGTCGCGGCGAGCAACGCAGTCACGCCGCCAATCACAGCGACGAACAGAAGGCTCTCAGGAGTCTGGACCAGGAGCGGATATGTCCTCGCGGTCAGGTACACTCCCGCCTTGACCATCGTGGCGGCGTGGATCAATGCCGAAACGGTGGTTGGGCCTTCCATCGCGTCAGGCAACCATTCGTGGAGCGGGAACTGGGCGCTCTTGCCAATCGCGCCCCCAAATATCAACACGGTTGAGAGCGTCAGCATGTCCTGAGAGATGAGCCCTTGTTCAACAATGCTCTGCGAGCCCTGGCCAAAAAGTGCACTGAAATCTAGGACGCCAACATACTTGAACAGGACTATGATGCCCGCCATGAACATGATGTCGCCGACGCGGGTCACGATGAACGCTCTCTTCGCTGCCACGGCAGCTGACAGCTTCTCGTACCAGAAGCCGATCAGGAGATACGAGCACAGGCCGACGAGTTCCCAGAATATGAACATCTGGAGGAAATTGTCAGCGATCACGAGTCCATACATAACCGATATGAAGAGCATTATCTCGGCGTAGTACCGCCTCCGGCCGACGCCCTCCTCGTGCATGTATCCGCCCGAGTAGACGACCACGAGGGTGCCCACGACAGAGATCACGACCAGCATCACGGCAGTTAGCTGGTCGATCCAGATTCCGAATTTCACCTCGAAGTCCCCTATCACGAGCCAGGTCGTCCTCGGAGCATCAGCGCCCGTCAACGTCTGGCCATTGATGACATCCCAGACCACGAACATGGAGAGCACGAAAGCGCCCGCAGCACCGGCAATGGCGTAACCACCGCCGTCCTCCCAGGAGAGCGTCCGTTTCGGCAGAAGACCGATCAGGACAAACGCCGCGAACGGGAAGACCGGGATCAGCCACGCGTACTCGAGCACTCTACCACCTCAGGATGTTGATCTTGTCAACATCGATGGTCTGATACCTTCGGTACACCGATAGCAGAATCGCAAGTCCGACCGCTACCTCGGCGGCGGCTATTGCGATGGAGAACAATGCGAACGCCTGGCCCGATGGGTCGGGACCCTGATCAGGGTGCAGCGAAGAGTGATATGAACTGAACGCGACCAAGTTGATGTTGGCCGCGTTGAGCATCACCTCTATTGACATCAGAACGACGATCGCGTTCTTTCGCGTGAGAACGCCATAGGCGCCAATGGCGAACAGAAGCGAGCTGAAGATCAGCCAGTACTCTAGCTCAATCATTCCCTCTCCTCCTTCGCCAGGAATATCCCGCCAAGCAACGCGACGAGCAGCAGAAGGCCTATGAAGAGCACGATGAGGCCGTACCCAGTCGAGTTCGAAGTACCAAAGAGAGTCTTTGCCACGTCTTCGTTGGTCGTATCGTCCATGGGCCCCTCAGGCCACGCAAGTGAGGTCAGAACAGCGATGAACAGAAGCGCGAGGACCGCCATGGCGAGCGCTCTCATCGCATTCGCGACGTTCATCGCTTCTCACTCTCCATGATTTCGCGTTTCGTAAGCATTATTCCGAACAGTATCACGACGACGACCGCGCCGACATAGATGAGTATCTGGACGATCGCGACGAACTCAGCGCTGAGCATTATGTAGAGGCATGCGACGGAGATGAAGCACGCCGCGAGGTAGATCACGCTGTGCACTATCTCCCTGGCGTGGACGACCATAAGCGCGGATAACAGAGCAACAGCCGCGAGCACCAAGAAAACGAGCAGCTCCCAGCTCACCGCCTCACCCCCGGCATCTCAATCGAGTCGAACTTGCACGCTCTGAAGCACTTGCCACACCCAACGCACTTCTCCAGCACGAACACCGCTCGCTTCTTCGGCTTGCTCTTCTTGCCGTCCTTGAGCATCTTCTCCGTGCCGGGCATGTCCATCATGTAGATGACATCTGCTGGACAGGCTCTCGCGCACGCGGCGCAGCCCGTGCAGTTCTTGAGTATGAACTTCGGCTCGGGCATGTCGAAGTACGATTCGTACACATTGGACATCGTAATTGCCTTCTCGGGGCACACGACGGCGCACTTGCCACATGAGGTGCACTTGGGGAGACTGATCTCCGGCTTCTGTTTGCCAGTGGCCTCGATCGGCATCATTGCGATACAGATCTCAGAGCACTCGCCTGCGCACTTCTCACATCCTGTGCACTTGTTCATGTCGAGCACCGGCAGGGAGCGCATCTGCCGCTCCTCGGCGACCTTATCTGCATAAGTGTCGTCTCTGAGTTCCTTGGGCCCGAACCTCAGCCCAGACCGGTCGCGGTCTGCGAGTTCGAACTCCACCGACTCATGCAGCGCGACGGTTGGGCAGATCTCGACACACAGACCACAGAAGAGGCATCTGCCCAGGTCAATTCCCGGGCGTTCGATCTTGCCTAGTTCCGGATCTTCGAGCTTCTCCATCCACATGCAGTCGTTCGGACAGATCTGGGCACAGTTCGAGCATCCAATGCATCGTTTGAAATCAAGCACGTGCTTGCCGCGGTATCTTGGAGGCAGATCGAGCTTCTGGTAGGGGTAGAGAATCGTGTTCGGTTTCCCCAACAGGAGAGCCCTGACAAACGTCCGCATGGTGCGGGACATGGGCCTTATCACGAAGCCCGTGAAAGTCAGCTCGTCCTTTCTGCTCATCAGAACCACCCCAACGTCTTCAGAGCCACCGCGATCATCAGATTGAGCACCGCCAGAGGCATCAGCCTCTTCCAGCCAACATCGAGTATCTGATCGACGCGGACTCTCGGCAACGACCAACGAGCCCATTCGATCACGAAGAATACTGCATACGCCTTGATGAGGAACCAGATCTCGTCAGGTATGAACCATGGGCCCTGCCAACCCCCGAGGAACAGAGCTGTCACCAGAGCTCCGCCAATATACCCCCTCAGGTACGACGTCATCATGAAAAGGCCAAACCGCATCCCGCAATACTCTGTCGTCCAGCCCTCGACGAGCTCTGCTTCGGCCTCGGGCAGGTCGAAAGGTTGCACCTCGATCTCGGCCACGAGGCACACGAGGAAGACAACGAACCCAAGGAAGAGCGGAATCGCGAACCAGACATCGTGCTGCGCATCAACCACGCCGAAAAAGCTGAAGCTCCCAGCCAAGAGGAACACGCTAGCCACGCAGAGCAACATCGGTATCTCGTAGCTCATCATCTGCGCCGCAGACCTCATCCCGCCGATCAGCGTGTACTTGTTGTTCGATGACCAGCCAGCGATGAGTATCGAGAAGGGCGCGATTGCGAAGAACGCGAATGCGATGATCACGCCTGCTGATACTCCGTGGCCCGATTCATTGGTCGCAACCCCGAAGTGAGGGCTGAGAGGAATCGTTGCCAGGGCAAGAAACGAAGAACCGACGAAGATGATGGGCGCGAGCATGAAGCCGAATTTGTCAGCTTTCGCGGGGACTATGATCTCCTTGACAAACAGCTTGATGCCATCCGCAAGATTCTGCAACCAGCCTCCTATCCTGTACCCGACATAGTACGGGCCGTAGAAATCGAATATGCGCCCGCTCAGCTTCCTGTCAATCCATATGAAGTTCAGGACGTTGATGAGCGCCACAATGACTATGATCAGCACCTCGAGGCCTATCGCCATGACCGAAATGTGGCCGCGGGAGGCCGCGAAGTCACCGACGGCGTCAAAGAAATCTCCGAACCACCAGGGCAGAACATCGCCCAGCCAGTACCATAGATTATTGATGAGGTCCACGAGCCAATGTATGAGTCCGCGGCAGAATTCGTACAGGTTCATGGCCTCACCTATCCGTCTCCCCGATGCACATGTCGAGGCTGCCCATTATCGCGACGACATCTGCAACCTTGTATCCTATGAGCATCTTCGGCGCCGCGGAAACGGTCACGAAGATCGGGCTCCTGATCTTCAACCTGTAAGGCTTGTCCGTGCCGTCTCCGACGACATACATCACGCCCTCGCCGCGCGGGTCCTCCACTCTTCCGACACCCGTGCCTTCGGGCGCGTTTCGTGGGGCGAGGATCCTCCACTTTCCCTTGGGCATCTTCTGGACAGCTTGACGTATGATCCTGCAGCTCTGCCACATCTCGTCCATCCTGACTCTGTACCTCGCATAGCAGTCACAATCAGGATGCGTCGCGGGCTCGAACTCGAACTCAGGGTACACGGAATATGGCATGTCCTTCCTGAGATCGTACCTGACGCCCGAGCCTCGCAGGGGCGGACCGGTCACGCCGAGGTTCATCGCATCCGTCCTGCGGAGCACCCCGACGTCCTCGTTCCTCATCATGAAGACCTTCGAGCGGTCAAACATCTCTTCGTATTCCTTGAGGCGCCTTTCCATGTACGTGCACGCGCGCAGCGCGTCCCTGTCGAAGTTGGACGGAACATCGTGCGCAACGCCTCCGATTCTCGGGAAGTTGTACGTGATACGCGAGCCTGTCAGAGCTTGTAGAATATCTATGAAAACCTCCCTGTCCCTCATGCAGTATATGAAGCCAGCCATGAGGCCAAGGTCGGCCCCGTATGCCGCCAGCCACATTAGGTGCGATGCGATCCTCTGCATCTCTATCGCGGCGACGCGTATGTACTCGGCCCTCTTGGGAACCTCGATGCCCATGAGGTCCTCGACCGTGAGACAGTACAGATGGCTCCATGTCAGGGACGATCCGTAACAGAGCCTATCGGTTATCGGAATGATCTGCGTATAGGTTCTGTCCTCGCAGAGTTTCTCTATGCCCCTGTGAAGATATCCCACCTCGGGCTCGGCGTCGGTGATCGTCTCACCGTCGACCTTGATCCTGAGGTTCCAGAGCCCGTGCGTCATCGGATGCTGGGGGCCCATGTTGATCCACATCTCAGCCATCCATGGTCACCCCCTGAAATCCTTCCTGAGCGGATGGTAGAGATAGTCCGAAGGAAGCAGAATCCGCTCGAGCTTCGGATGGTTGTTGAACTTGATCCCCATCAAGTCATAGGACTCCCTCTCCTGCCAGTTCGCGCCTCCCCAGATCGATGAGACGCTGTCCACGCTCGGGTCGTCCTTCGGAGCAGTCGTGATGAGCTCGAGGAAGACCCTGTGCTGATACGATGCGATGTGATAGACGAGCTCGAACCTGTCTTCGTACTCGATTGCGGATATCATCGAGATGTGTTCGAACCCGAGCACGTCTCTCAGGTACTTGCATGCCTTGAACAGGTCCCGTCTCTCTATCCTGGCCCGGAGCACGCCCTTCCTGAGCTTCTGGAAGTCGGCAATGGCGCTTGGAAAGCTGTCGAGGAGGGACCTGATTATGCGTTCGATCGGGTCCTCGTCTACCGTGCTCGGAGCCCTTTCAAGCCCCTCGGCTGGACCCGAAATGCCCTTCCCCCGCTCCGCCATGATTGATGTTCCCCTTTCCTCACTTGCCAGTGAGAAGGCCTTTCCTGTTCTCCTTGATCAGCCTCTGCAGTTTGATGAAGCCGTCCAGCAAGGCCTCCGGCCTCGCTGGGCAGCCAGGAATGTAGATGTCGACGGGGATGAACTGGTCCACCCCCGGCACGATGCTGTAGCTGCTGTAGAAAGGCCCGCCCGATATTGCGCACTCGCCCATCGCTATGACCCACTTGGGCTCCGGCATCTGGTCGTAGAGCCTCCTCAGGTCGGGCTTGAGCTTCTTGCTGACCGGACCGTTCACCAGCAGGACATCGCACTGCCTTGGCGTCGAACGATATATGACGCCGAATCTCTGCGCGTCGAACCTCGGTGCCGATGCAACCGCCATCTCCAGCGCGCAGCACATGATGCCGAAATGAAGGGGATATATCGAATTCCTAGTCGCCCAGTTGAAGAAGTCCTTCGTGATGAAATCGATGCCACTCCCGACCGGAGACCGCCTCAGCACTCCCTCAAGCACCTCGTCGCACCACCTGAGGAAGTCCTTCGACCGGAAGGCTATCGCTTGGCCGACCGAGGAGTCGCCCGATTTCGCCTTCAGATCCAGATTATCTCCTCCTTCCTCAGGGCGTATGTCACGCCGACGAGAAGTATGCCCAGGAACATGAGCAGGAACAGCTTTGCGAGCTCGCTCAGGTCGGCGAAGACCAGGGCCCACATGAGGACGAACACGGTGACGAGGTCGAAGGCGACGAACATGATGGCGTACATGTAGTACTGGAAGTGGAACTGTATCTGCGCATCACCTATCGGGACCTCACCGCACTCGTAGGTCGTCTCGCCGCGGGGGTCGTGCTTGTCGGTTCTGAAATACCTTGACAGAAGAAACACAACGGCCGGGAAAAGGAGGGCTACGATCGCAAAAATCGCGACGCCCATATACTCCTCTGCTAGCATTGGTCGGGGATTAATGACAATGTATAAAGCGTTTTTCGGTTGGGACTGAGCGCAGTCAGGTCGTCAGTACCGAATCCATCGTGCGATATTCGAGCCTCTGCGCCCTGCTATCAAATGACGTTGAGGACGGCTCAATGGGAATGTGACGCCTATTTGAGACGCGCTCCGCACGTGGGACAGAAGGTTCCCTGCGACTCCACATCCCGCCCGCACATCGGGCATTTGCCCGGCATCCCAACAGGCTGTTGGAACCCAGGGGCCGGGTACAGCGGCGGTGCAGGGCCCTCTTCCTTGCGCTTCTTCTCAGAGCCCAGAACGACGACTGTGATGATGATCACCACAGCGACGAGAATGACCACACCGATCATGACCGCCAGAAGGGTGGCATCGATGAAATCGTCAACCTCATCGAATCCTGGGAACGAGTTGATGTAGTAGGTGAGCGTGACGGAATCACTCTGGATGTTCGTCCATCGCAGCCTGTAATCACCGGATGTATCGGTGAAAATTGTGCGAGTGAGCGACTGGGACGTGTAATTTAGGATCTCATCTCCGGATGGATCGAAAACCGCGAACGTGACCAGTGCCGGTCCGAAGGCCCCTTGCGTGAAAGTCGCCACCCAGGTGCAATTGATGTCCTCTCCATTCGTGACGTGGACTGTCCTAGTGAGAATCTCGCCAGGAGAGAGCACCTCTGATGCGGCACCGACCGGTTCGTTCAACATCAACAGAATCAATAGGAAGGCCAC
>CAYOXJ010000028.1:0-11394 GCA_964407905.1 uncultured Thermoplasmata archaeon | reverse complement strand
ATGCTGTCTGCGTCCTTCCAGTTTCCGTACGATCTGAACAGATGCGGGTCTTCCGTGTCTTGGAGCAGGGTGGCTTCAATCACTCCGTATTGGCTTTTCTGGGTCCAATCTGCGAACTCCTTCCACGCGGCTATGAACTCCTTTTCTCTTCCGGGCTTCACGAACCATTGGCCCATTGTATAGGATCCTTTGGTCTCCTTCATCTCTTGTTCGCCTCCGTTTCCTTTTGTTCTTGCTAGGCCCTCATGAGCTTGCGAACGCTTGTCAGTTTGCCCATTGTGCTTCGTCATCTCCCCATATGCCCTGCAAATGGGACGTTTTATCTATGTCGTGTCTGCTTGCCCGAGTCCGTCGATGATAGTTGTCCCTTACTTTCAGCTCAAGGGCCGCAGCCTAGCGAAACGTGCGTATGCTCGCGGGGAGATGTCGGAAATCGCTTCGCGACTCTCGGATAATTTCGAGAAGGTTTACGTTGCGGACCTCGACGGTATCTCCAAGAACAGGCCGCAGCTAGATGTTGCACAAGAAATCTGCGAGGAGATTCCGACGCTCTACGAGGGCGGGGTGAGGTTCGCGCAGAACGTCATCGACATGCTCATAACGGGCGCGGAACGAGCAGTGATCGGCACTGCAAATCTTGCGAATGTCGATGAGCTAAGAAAAGCATTTATGCTGTCAGAGAATATTACCTTCAAAGTAGACTACCGGGATGGGATCGTGAGTTTTGACCCAAGTATTGCTGGCAGGGCCTTTCTCGCTCTTTCTCAGGAGGTCCGCGATGTTGGTGTCTCCGATATTGTGGTCCCAGAGGTTCTGGCCGTGGAGGCCTCTGCCGCAAGAAAGAAGCTCGGTGTATCTCTCGGGGTCTTTGCATCTGTGACCGAGCGCGCTCGAATGGAGCAGCTTGGCGTCGACTACATCGTTGCTGAGGATTTCGGGAGACTGGTTCGGGATGAGTGAACTGCAGGACACGATCGCGCTTCTGTTCAGGAGAAAGGGAAAGCAGGTTCTCACTGAGAAAGAGTTCGTGTTCTCCGCCTCTATGGATCTCAGATGGTTCTCGCCGAAGGATGCTCAGAGACTTCTGGACGTGGGTTTGACAGGGGGCTACCTTCAGAGGAAGAACGGGGACGTGTTCCCAACATTCGACTGCTCAGTGACAGACGTCCCTCTTGATTACAGACCATCGAAGACCGTCCTCGACCAGGCTGCCAAGAGACAGACCGACCTGTTCTCCGAGATCGTGGACAGGATCGTCAAGGCGAAATCCGTGTCGAAACGCGAAGTCGTCTCGAAGGTCAACAAGAAGCAGGAGCTTCTTGGAATCGATGTGGAGCCTGCGGTTCTTCTGGTCGCCTCCGACTACGGTGTCTCAGTGGAGAACGCGTTCATCGAGCGCGCACAATCCGAAATCCTTGGCAGAGATTTCTCGCGAAGATAGAATCTCTCAATCCTTCTCAATCTTGATCAAGTCGGCGAGAGTGAGTGCCTTCGGGCTCGTGCTCTTCTGAGGGAGGACCTCGGCGACCTTCTCGCGGAGCGCTATTCCGAGCTCCTTCTCGAGCTTCGCCACGAGCTTGTCCTCCGGGCGCATGTCGCCCGATTCCACCTTGCTCAGCACGGTGACCCTCTCATTTATCTTGGTCCCGAGGTCTTTTAACGACATCCCTCTGCGCGAGCGCGCATCACGTATGCGCTTGCCGTAGTCGTCCACGAGTTCTTCCTTCTCGCCAGCTGCGTAGATGTCCTTCGGCCTTGACCTCTTCTCACGAATCTCGAGCCTCTGAGCTATGATTGGCTTCGGTGCCTCCTCCTTCTTGGGCTCTGTCTTCGCCTCGATGCCGAACTTCGAGCATTCGGCACAGACTTCAAGTTGAACGCCCTCTATTGTGACCTTCTTGGAGAAGGTCACAGTCCTTCCGCAGAGCTCGCAGATCATCAAAACCACGCCGGTGGACCCAGGTGGCAAAGAATAAATAGAGTATTTAACCTTATATAATTACCAGCTCGGTTGGACGGGGTGTCATACATTGGATCAGGACCAAGCAAGCCCGATGTTGGAGGAGATTCACCGAAAGATCTCGGTCCTTGAGGAACGGAACCTCGAGCTAGTCGAGGAGTCCCGCCGCGTCGAGAACGAGAAGAGGTTCGTCGAGGGCGAGCTGATACGGCTGCAGAAAGAGCTCAAGAGGCTCAAGGCCGAGCTTGAGAGATTGAAGGCTCCGCCGCTGATCATAGGACAGATCAAGGATGTGCTCGCGGACGGGCGTGTGGTGGTCAAGAGCTCTACTGGGCCCGATTTCATTGTTAGCGCATCCGACTACGTGTCGCCCGAGCTCCTTCAGGCAGGTGCTCGCGTAGCTCTCAACAAACAGACGCTTGCTGTGATGGCTGTTCTGCCGCCGTCGCTCGACCCCATTGTCGTTGGCGCGGAAATCATATCGAAGCCAGACACGGCTTACGGAGACATAGGAGGTCTTAGCGACCAGATTCTGGAGATCAGAGAGGCCGTCGAGGATCCGTTGCTGAGGCCGGACCTCTATAAGAAGGTCGGCATAGATCCTCCCAAAGGCGTGCTGTTGGTGGGCCTCCCTGGTACAGGAAAGACGTTGCTGGCCAAGGCGGTCGCGAAGCAGACCAATGCGACTTTCATCAGATTCGTAGGCTCCGAGCTGGTGCAGAAGTACATAGGCGAGGGTGCGAGGCTCGTTCGCGAGCTGTTCGATCTCGCAAGACAGAAGGCGCCGTCAATCGTCTTCATCGACGAGATCGATGCCGTTGGTGCCAAGAGACTCGAGCTCGCGACCTCTGGTGATAGAGAGGTCCAGAGAACCCTGATGCAGCTTCTGGCTGAGCTCGACGGCTTCAATCCGCTCGGTGAGGTGAAGATTATAGGCGCAACGAACAGGCCCGACATACTCGACGAGGCTCTGCTGAGACCTGGAAGGTTCGACAGGATCATCGAGATCCCGATACCGAACTACGAGTCCAGGGTCGACATCTTCAAGATACACTCGAAGCGCATGAACCTCGACGAGAGCGTGAACGTCGAGGAACTCGCTGCGAAGTCCGAGGGTGCCACGGGCGCCGACATAAAGGCCACATGCACGGAGGCGGGCATGTTCGCAATTCGCGAGAACCGCGACTATGTTACCATGGTGGACTTCGAGAAGGCCATAAGCAAGGTGCTGGAAGAGGGCGCGGAGAAAGGTACAGAGGCCGGCCCGATGTTCGCGTGAGCGTCACGCCCCGAAAACGAGTCGGAGATGCGGAAAATCACTTCTCCGCCTCTTCTATATCTTTCTCTATCACGAATGCTCCGATGTAACCGCACTTCTTGCAGTGGTACTTGTAGCCCGTGATGAGAGCACTCTCGTAGTAGAGGTCTGCGGAACCGCACTCAGGACATGTCAGCATCGTCTTGGGGGGCTTTCGTTTGAACACTGGTATCCTATGGGGCCTGATGACAATAAGCGTTTGCCATCAATACTGGCTGATATCGGCCTTCATGAATTCTCTCAGCAGGGATGTCGCATAGCATCCTTTGTTGAGAACGAAACTGAAAGTGATGCCGCCTTTGCCAAGGTCGATCATCAGGTCCTTGCATTGCGCCAGCAGCTCTCTTCTTGTGCCCTTCGACGAGGCTTCTCGAAGGCCAACTATCTGAAAATCCAGCCGGTCTATCTTCTCGGACTCGATGATATGTCTCTCGATCTCACCCATGGGTCCAGAGGCGAAGGTCGAGTCAGTGCCATAGAGTAGGCCGCTGACGAACGCCTTGCCCTCTCTCGCGTTCCTGATGGCCTTGTCCAGATTGTCCTTCGATACCGCTATCGGATTGTCGTGATCTGGAAGGCTCATCTTGTTGAGCGGCAGGACCAAGTCTCCTTCCACGGGCTCGCTGATGGAGATGTTCCTCCGAATCCTTTCGCTCAGGATCCGATTGAACAGATAGGATTGGTACGCATGGACGAACATCATCAGAAGGTTCTTCGGGAGGGCTCTCAGGGCCCCGAGGTAGTCGCCTTGCTTGTCCCGAAGATATTCAATCATCGTCCTCTCGAAAGTCAGCTTCTTCGGGAACTCCCGGAGAGCCCTTTCGAAATCGCGCGTCTGCTCAAGCGTTCTTCGTGCGTCATTGACCTCAGAGTCTTCCTCTTCCATCGGGTTGGCCACATACCTCATGACCGCCCCCTCGAAATCCCCTCTTATGAGGTCCTTCCCGATGAGATGCGTGATTGGCCTTACGGAGCCGAACCTTTGGACTCCGAAGAAATTAGGGAATCCTCCAGCCTCGTCGAGGCGGGACCTTACCGCTTGACAGATACCCCTCAGGTCTCTGTTGGTGTCCACATCGGCCACTCTGATCTGGAATCGGTTGCCGATGAGGTCACCTATGGTTATCATCCGTCTGGCCAAGTACGCGTCCAGTATCTTCACATCCGGTATTGCCAGCGATCTCACTGCTTCGATTGGAGCGTCGAAGGACATCAGTTGTGTGGCGATCGACCTCCCATCCTTCGTGCCCGCAAAGCCGACCTTGGACCTCCCGACCCTGAGGTTGCTGCCAAGCCTCCGAACTAGTCTGTTTGCCTCCCAATTCCGATGCCA
This sequence comes from uncultured Thermoplasmata archaeon, assembly GCA_964407905.1. GTDB lineage: Archaea > Thermoplasmatota > Thermoplasmata > UBA10834 > UBA10834 > COMBO-56-21. Next base: position 6,783 of record CAYOXJ010000028.1, on the reverse strand, counting down.
TACCTTGGCGATAACAAACCTGCCATCTTGGGAGGCCGGCGGAAGGACTGAGATCTCGTCGACCACGAAGTCCTCCGGGGTCTTCCTCAGTTTTCCTCCTATGCCTTGTATGTCTTCGGTCAGAAAGACCTCCAGGCCCAGCTCGCTCTCTCTCATCCAAGCAACAGAATCATGAGCTAGTGTAAGAACATTCTTGCCTTTCTAGCCCAGCTGCTTCTCTATCAGCTGCCGAGCCTCAGCGAACTGGTTCGCCAGAGCCTTTGCCGCCTTCTTGAGGGCTGCCTGGGGCTTTCCCTCCTTCACCTCTACGATGAGAACGGACTTGTCCAGCTGAGGGTGGCCCGTGACGTATCGTGCGTCGGCGATGTTCTTATCCTTGAGCAGCTCGTGAATGAGCGGATAGATCAGCGTCTCGTCCGCCTCTTGAATCTCGACCTTGATCGTGTCCTTCTTCTTCTCGAGCAGCTTGAACTCCATAGTCCTCGGAGGCACTCGTATGGACAGGTGGCTGATAAAACTATCTTTTGGACCGTAAGGAGACCGTGGTTGAGAATTGAGAGGCGAGGCTCATCTCCTTGTTGTTTTCTTCTTCGCAGCCTGTTTCTTGGGTTTGGCTTTTGCCTTTGTCTTCATCTTGGCCTGCAGCTGTCTCAGGGCCTCGCCCTCTCTCGGGTACATCGTGAGGCAGAGCTTGCAGACGTCTACCTTGCACCAGTCCTTGTCCTCCATCGCGACGACCTTCAGGATGCACGGGCTCCCACAGAGCGGGCATGTGACCGTTGTCATCTAGCCTTCCTCCTCTCCGTATTTCTTTCGCAGAACGGAATGAATGCCTTCTGCCACGACCTTGCCTATGCCTTCCACTTGCATAAGCTCTTCGACGTCCGCGTCAGCGATTCCTTTCACGCTTCTAAAGCGCTCCAGAAGCCTCTGAGCAAGCGTGGCTGACACGTTCGGCAGGCCCTGGACCAGGAACCGCTGCCTGTTCGCAACATCCAGCGTGGTCTGAACGGCCTTTGCCTCTCGGCTCCCCTTCGCCATCTCCTGACGATACAGGGATGCGATTGCCGCTGCAGTCTCGGCTGGATCGCTCGTCGACAGCACCGGCATGTGAAAATCCGAGAGGAGAGCACTGAGAGCATCGAACACTGCCGCATTGCCTGCCTGCTCGCCCTCTCCCTGGGCCCTCCCCTGGACGATCAGGAGCGGGTGCAGATACCCGTGCTTGAGCTTCGCGAGTGTCGACTGCATGCTCCCGTCCGAGATCTCATCAATGAACTGGTCGACAGTGCGCACGGCGACAGCCACTCGGTTCGAGACGATCACATCCGCGCTTTCGAGGTCTCTTGGGTCTGTGGCGAATCCGGAATCTGCCAGCGCTTCGGGCAGCCCAGCCTTCCTGATCCTTGGCGACACGATGAGAGTAGCAATCGCAGGCCTTCTCTCGCCTTCGAACACGCCGAGCGATTTTTGTCCTCTCTTCTCGGCGACCTTCTTCGCACGTTCCTCCTTCTCCGTTGGCTGTCTGACAGTCATCATCTGCTCGAGCTGGTCTCTCGTGAGCGGTGGCGCGGCCGAGGACTCGTCCGGAATGCCTTTTCTGGCCCTGAGCTTCTTGCGAAGTGCTTCGAGTTCCCTTCGCATCTGCATCTCCTTCTTCCGGCTCGAGTAGAAGTATGCCTCGTCTTTCGTATGACGAGTGACGAGCATGACGACCTTGCCCGCCCGCCTTCTCCCCGTTCGGCCTCTTCTTTGGATCGTGCGAATCTCTGATGGGACTGGCTCGTAGAAGACAACCAGATCCGTTGAGGGAATGTCGAGCCCTTCCTCCGCAATCGAGGTCGAGACCAAGATATTGTAATCGCCCTTGTGGAACTTGTCGATGATCTCCTTCTGCTCCCTCTGATTGAGGCCGATGTCCTCGCCCTTGCTCGCCTGGCCGACGAATCTCACGGGCCGGAAACCCTCTATCTTCTCCAGGGTTTGGGTCATGAGGTCGCATGTATCCCTGTAATGTGTGAACACTATCACTCGCGAGTCCGGTTTTGCGATGAACTGCTGCTTCAGAATCGGCGCGATCTTCTCCAGCTTCGGGTGGTCTCTCTCCATCCTGTAGAGGAGCGTCCTCGCCTGTTGGAACCTTGCGTCCTTGACGAGGTCACGGGAGGCCTTTGAACCACCCTTCTCCCCTCCCTCCCTCATCTGCTTGTCAAGATAGTTCTCAAGTGCGCTGCTTCCCTGCGTCTCAGCGAGCTCAATCGCATGGTTCACTTTCATTGCAAGCGATTGCACACTCGCGGCTCTGAAAAGCTGGAATGACTTCCTGCCCGAATTGAGCCTTGCTCTGATGACATTGCCCGCCTCGAGGAGGTCCCGAGTGGTCACGGGCTTCGCGGGATCCAGATAACCGAGCTCTCTGAGTTTCCTGACCTGCTCGTCGAAGATCTGTCCGAGAAGATACAGGATTGGCTCCATGCCCTGCTGGACGTCCACCGCTATGTACTGTACTTCGATATCCTGTGTGTACTTGATGACATCTTCGTCGAGTTCGGATCTGATCTCGACATTCGTGATGCCCAGGTTCTCGCAGACCTCGGCTATCCTGGAGACGTCCGATCCTGGTGAAGCCGTCATGCCCAGCACGAGCCCCCCGGTCCCCTGGTATCCCTTGCCAATTGACACATAGGCGTAGTCTCCCACAGCTCTGTGGGCTTCGTCGAACACTATCAGGGACACGTTCTTCAGATCGATTCGGCCCTCGTCCAGATCGTTCTCGATTACCTGAGGAGTGGAGACGACCAGCCTGCTCTCTCTCCAGAGCTCTTCTCGCTCAGAAGGATGCACCTCCCCGGTGAACATGGCCGGCTCGAACCTGGTCAGGTGCTCTCTCAAGAATCCTGCGTGCTGCTGCACGAGGGGCTTGGTCGGCGCCATGAATAGCACCTTCCCCGGCCTCTTCACAAGGGTCTCAGCGATGACAATCAGGGCCACAACGGTCTTGCCGAGGCCGGTCGGCAGCACGACCAGAGTAGATTCCTTCACGGCCGTCGCTGCGATGTTGGTCTGGTAATCTCTCTGCTCGACGCTAGAGGGCTTGATGAGCTCGTGCTCCAGGAACACGAGCCTTTGAGAACGAAGCTAGCGTATGAATGTTTTCTCTCAGGCCCGGCGAATCTAGTGGCAGCCGGCGCAGGTTGAGCAGGCGGACGCGCTCGTCTGTTTCAGCCGCACCGTGATTCCCGGCCCCTGGGGTGTGTCGATGTGGTCCACGAGCGCCTCCTTGAGCTCTTCCTCGAGGTCCTTCTCGTAGATTATGTTGAACCCGTCGACCTTCAGCTCGACGTCGTTCTCGGTCTTCTTGTCGAAGCCCATCATGTATGCGGGCCCTGAGCAGGAGTATCCCGCGAAGAATATTCTGATGGGTTCGTTCCTTCTCGATTCGTCGACGAGGTGCTTCATCGTCTCTATTGCCTTCGGCGTGATTGTGACCATGTAGCTGACCTTGAGGCAGTCTAGGCAAGGACCATATTTAATGATTTTTCCCTAACACAGCGCCTTCCGAGAGCCAGCCTTCGCTCTCCCTTATAAGGAGCATCGATAGACTTCGTGATCTCATTCTCCCAAGGTCCATCTCATGTCCTCCCGAGAGAATCCATGGGCTCCAAGCCCTTCCTCCCTCCGTTCATTCAAGTGGGTTTGACTCTTTCGAAACCTTCTGCGCCGATCGGCTTGGTTGCGTCGATCCCAACCTTCGTTGTCGTCTCGTCCGCGCTCGGGTCAAGGCTGCTGCCCCTCGCGTTCTCTATGACAACGAGGCCCTTGTGGCCCTGGAACCTTGTCGCAACGGCCCACTCGACATCCCCATCGTCAAAGACGTCGATGTCTCCGTCAACGATTGTCACCATCTTCATCGACGGGTGAGAGCCAAGGGCTGCCATGATGGCGTTGACCGAATCCCCTTCTTTCTGCTTCGTGATCGATACGACGCCGTGCAGCCAACAGCAGCCTCCTTCCGTCAGCCTGACCGCATGCACCTCGGGCACGGAAAGCCCGACCGCCTTCTGGATCACGGGCTCCCTCGGCATGCCCATCATGAGGTAGTGCTCGTTCGCACCGGGAAGAATTATCTGGAAGATCGGGTCGTCCCTGTGATATATCCTGTCAATAACGACAACTGGCTGTTTCCTCGCAGGGTCTACCGTACCAGTGATGTCAACGAACGGTCCCTCGTCCGTCGTCTCCTTGGTAATCCTCCCCTCGAGGATGTACTCCGCGAACGCAGGCACAAGCAGGCCGTTCCTGATCTTCTTCACGTTCACGGGCTCTGCTAGACAGAGCTGTCTGAGCGAGTTCGCGACTGTGAGTTCGTCCTTCCCAAACTCGAGATTCATCGCGGCCGAGAGCATGATTGATGGGCAGAGGCCGATTGCGATAGCGATTTTCAGATCCTCCCCTTTCGCGAGGGCGCGCTTGTGCAGCGCGTAGAGATGTCTCGGGACTACGCGGATTGCGAACTTGTCCTCGCCGATGACCATCAGCCTGTGAAAAGACATGTTTCTGATGCCGTCGTGCTCGGCAATCACCACGCCTGCTGTCACGAACCGCCCGCCGTCTGTAGGATAGAACTTGGGTATCGCAGATTCTCCCAGGTCGAAGTCGGTCAGCACGTTCTTGTCAAAAGGAGCGTTCTCTATCTCCTGAGGTGGCGACGGCAAATCCATCGCCTGCATCATACGTTTTGTGAGCTCGGGAGGTGTGGTGCCCATTGCCTTCGCAATCCTCTCCCTCGTGGACCATAGGTTGCCCACGGCCGTGTGACCGTCCAAGTTTTCGAAGAGCACGGGCCTCGTCCGCTCCTTGTAGAGGGTCTTTGTCAGCTCGTACTCCCTTCTCACGTGGCCCTTGATCACCACTGTCTCGGGGAACTGGTCTAGCATGGACCGAATTGACAATCGGACACCTGCGTGACGGATGGCCCAGTCCGTATTTGTACCCTTTCTTCGCCCAGGCTATCTCAGAGCGCTCCAGAGGGAAACAAGAGAGTCGGGTATGACGGTACTGGCAGCGGCCGAAGAAGAGCACGGTCTCAGCGTTGCGACGGCATCTCCTTCGAGGATATCCCCCACTGCGATCTCCCGCAAGGCGATGTCCATAGCATTGAGCAGAACCAATAGTCCGCTGCCAACCTCGATCACCGCAGAAAAGGACAATCTCGATCCTCTTCCGCTGGCCGCAGCTATGCTCGAAGTCTCCACGTGAAGCACTTCCCTGACAAGTCCCCGAAACTGCACAAAACCGTCTCTGCTTCCTTTCTGTTTGCAGAACGGGACGCCCAGCAAAGCTTTCCTGATGCGGCTCTCCACGTGCAAGTGCACGCCATGGACCATGAACTCAAGGAACCCGGTAGTCGATCTCGCGTCTTTCAGTGACCGGTCTCTGTCAACGGATGCTGTGAAGACGTTGTCGCCCGCCTTGAGTGCAACGAACTCAGATTCAAACTCCTCTTTCGTCGACTCGATTTGGAACTCGCGAACGACTTTCTGGGAAACGAGACGAAGCCAAATCGGAAATCCTCTGTGAGCAGCGAACTGAGTCGGCACCTCGATTCCTTGGCCGGCTTTGCTCATGTCCTGGGTCACGGATCCAACCACCCGAGTCCACAGACACCTGTGGAATGTGATACGCGAGATACCTCATTAGCATTCGATTGTCGATACTTATAGTCATCTGATTCCTGGACGCCCGTTGGTTTCAAACCCTTTTTATATCCACCCGCCAATCGAGTCGCCCGTGGAAGTTGACAGGGTCATTCGCAAGTATGCCCTGCAGAACGCACTTCAGTTCCAGGGCAAGGCCACAGTTGGCGCGGTCATGGGAAAAGTCATGGCGGAGAACGCCGAGCTGAGGCCGAAGGCGCGAGAGGTCACGGTCCTTGCGAAATCGATCGTTGATGAGGTGAACAGGATGGGCTTAGAGGCCCAGAGGAAGGCCCTGGAGGATCTCGCGCCTGAACTCCTCGTAAAGGAGGCCAAGAAGAAGGAGGTCGGACTTCCGGATCTGCCAGATGTCGCTGGTGAGGTCAGGATGCGCATGGCGCCAAACCCATCAGGCCCTCTCCATGTTGGCCACAGCAGGATGGCGATTCTCAACGACGAGTTCGTGAAGCGCTACGGAGGGATATGCTACAACCGGTTTGAGGACACGGATCCTGCGAGGATCGATCCCACTGGCTACGATACAATCCCCGAAGACTTCAACTGGCTGGGCGTGAGGATAGACAGGACAATCATCCAGAGCGACAGGTTCGAGATATACTACGACGTCGCCAAGAAGCTCCTCGAGATGGGCAAGGCCTATGTCTGCACGTGCAAGCCGAATACGTGGCGAGACCTGAAGAACCACAAGAAGGCGTGCCCGCACAGGGAACAGCCTCTCTCGGAGCAAATGGCCAGATGGGACAAGATGTTCGACGGCTCGTACGGGCCGGAAGAGGCCTCGCTCATTGTGAAGACAGATCTAGGTCATCCCAATCCTGCGATTCGGGACTTCGTCGGGTTGAGGATCGATGACACGCCACACCCAAGGACGGGGACGAAGTACAGAGTCTATCCATTGATGAACCTCGCGGTCGCAGTGGACGATCATCTGCTAGACCTCACCCACGTCCTCCGCGGCAAGGACCACCTCAACAACACCTACCGGCAAGAGTATGTCTACGGCTACTTTGGATGGAAGAAGCCAGTGTACATCCACTACGGCCGGGTGTCCATCGGGGACTTCCAG
>CAYOXJ010000027.1:0-11458 GCA_964407905.1 uncultured Thermoplasmata archaeon | reverse complement strand
CTCTTTGGCGATCTCCCTGGCCTCGGGCTTCTTTGCACAGCCGGGACAGAGCCCGAGAAATGACGAGATCCCTCGCCCCTCTCGGCCGCAGAGCTCGCATCTCGCCTTCATGTCACCATATCAGACGCGTGTTCTCTTCAAGAACCTTCTGCTCAGAGCGGGTCATGTTCAAATACTGAGAAGTGAGAATGCCTTGCAGTGAAGAAGTACCACTTCGGGTGCAGCGGCTGGAGCTACGGCGATTGGATAGGCAAATTCTATTCCGATGAGTGCACGCAGAAGACGATGCTCGAGGAGTACGCCAGGCGCTTTGACACGGTCGAAATCAACATGTCTTTCTACAGGCTGCCGTTCGAGGGGCTCGTGAAGAGCTGGAAGGCCAGAACGTCAGAGGGGTTCCTGTTCTGTCCCAAACTCAGCAGGCAGATAACCCACATCAAGAAATTGCGAGGCTCTGGCGAGCTCGCCTCTGCGTTTGTCGAGAGAATGGCAATCCTGGGAAAGAAACTCGGGCCGATACTCATACAGCTCCCTCCGAGTCTGAAACCGAACAAGGTCGTGCTCGAATCATTCCTTGCTGCCCTTCCTGATGATAGGAGGTTTGCGATTGAATTCAGAAACGAGAGCTGGTTCACCGATGACATACGTTCCGCCCTCGAGAAGTACGGCATTGCAACATGTCTTGTTGACTCGCCCAAGTTGAACGTCGACAACGAGGTGACCGCATCGTTCTCCTACGTGCGATGGCATGGCCGGGGGTCATGGTACAGCTATGACTATTCAAAATCCGAGATAGATGAGTGGGCGAAGAAGCTGAGATCTCTTCCAGTTAGTGAAGTATTCGGCTATTGGAATAACGATGTAGATGCCAATGCCCCCAAGAACTGCTTAGCTCTTATCAAGAGCATGAGCGAATAGCGTCTCATGTCGCAATTCATCTGAATCTGTAGTCCATGTCGAACCGGTCTCGAAGGATCTTGATTCTCTTCTTCACATTCTTTCCTTTCGCGGCTTCCATGAAGATGTCAGCCAGTTCCGAAAGATGCCTTTCCTTGAAACCTTGTCGAGTAATTTCAGAAGTGCCCAGTCTCCCCACAGAATCGATAATCAGATTGGATTTCTCGAGCCTTACTGAGAAGTCGTTTATCGATAGGCCGTAGATGGCCTTCAGCTCAGCCTGGTCTATGAGCAGCTGATGGGATTTCGTGAAGCCAAGGTCTTCGAACATCACTGGGAACCCCCTCTCCTTCAGCTCTCTTCCCAGTCTCTGCGAGTTCCTCACAACCTGCCTGGCGTAGGCGGGTCCGAACTTCCTTGCTTCCAGCAGGGCCTGACCAAGTGAGGCCACCCTGTTCCAGTGGATGTTGTCGACCATCTTCCAGGTAAGGTTCTTGCGCACCGAGGCATCGAGATCCTTGTCATCCGTGACTATGATGCCTCCTTGGGGACCAAAGAAGCTCTTGTGTGTGGATCCATACAGGATCTGCGCACCTTCCCTGAGCGGCTTCTGGAACTCCCCTCCAGCAATCAGTCCAAGGACGTGCGAGCCGTCGTAGACCAATGTCGAGCCCACATCGTCGCACGCCTCTCTCAAGGGGTGCATGTCATACGGAAACAGAATGATAGAAGCACCGAGAACCACGAGCTTCGGCTTCTCCTTCCTTATCATTTCCGATGTCGCTCCGGTGTCAAGATTGTAGCTGTCGGCGTCGAACGGCAACGCCATAGCCCTGAGCCCAAGAATGTCTGGGATGTAGCCTTGGCCATAGCCATCATAGCCGCCGTTCTCTGCAGACAAGGCGCACATCAAGTTCCCGCGGGACGTCGTCGAAACGATGGTTATCATCGCCGCGATGTGGCCCGACAGTGGCTGGACGCAGGCGTGTTTCGCCGAGAAGACCTGCCTCGCGATCTCCTCCGCCTTCAGCTCGATCTCGGTGGTTATCCTGGTCCCTCTGTACGAGTTCTCGACATAGGCCCCCGCGTACTCGGTGTTCATCGGCAATGTGTACCTATGTCCGAAATCCGACGAAAGAAGCGCTCGGACTTGTGGGCTGGATATGTTCTCCGAGGGCAGGAGGTTTATCGATTCCTCCACACGCCATCTCTCTTGAGCTCTCATGCTGTCCAAGAAGTAGGTGTTCTTCATTCCGGGTTCCCCCGTTCAAGAGTGGGCTGGGCGCTCACTTCAGTTGCACAGGTTGAACTTGTTCTCGTTCGCAGGATAGGTCGGGAATTCCTGTTCTTCCTCTTCCCAATCCTCTTCCATGACCACGTTCACAAGCACGTTTACGATCTCTCTGAGCTGCCTAACGTCCTCCCTAAGACGTGCGATCTCAGCGAGGAGTTCTTTGTCTTCAATTGCCAAAGGTGCCCCCCTTCTGCTAGTTGCCTATGCGCGTGCAGCGATAAAGTGTTTTCCATTTCACTTAACGAAGGCTCGGTAGTCGTCCGCGAGCTTCCGGTTCTCGGTCCTGTCACATCGCTCGCAGTACAGATTCCTTCCTCTCTTCTCGAGCGGGGATCTGCACCTGGCGCAGAGAGCCCTTATCACGCCAAAATGCGGGCCGGCTGTTGAGAGCTGGACTGAAGGCTCTACCTGGATCACGTTCGCCCTAATGATGTCACCAGGCCTCATGACGTCTCCTGCATCCTCAACATAGGAGCTCGCGAGTTTCGAAACATGAACGGACGCCAGCGTCTCACTGGAGACCGCCCTGTCGTTGCCCTCCTGGGCAATGACACTACATATCGCCATCGCTGGCTTGGTGTCCGTCACCTCAGCTATTACGACGTCGCCCTCCGAGAGCACCACGGGCGGATTGTCGAGAATGACCTTCGCTAGCTTCTCTCGAGGGTCTAGGTCTAGCTCTCCGATTGCGCTTGCGTAGATCTTGCCATCAAGCTCGTAGGTGCCCTCGCCGGACATGTACTCCTCCGCGATTGCCACCTCTTCCCCCGGCAATACTTTACGACCAGTTCGCGGCAGTGAAATCACCTATCTCTCAAACTTGAACAGAACTACCGAGAGAGTCTCGGACTTCTTTCTGTGGAATTCGAACGCATATGGAATCTCGAACTTAAACCTTTTCACAGGCTCGCTCGCGCCACCCAGGCGGTTTACCATCCTGGAGACGAAATCCTCAGTTCCCTCCAGATGAAGCGAATAGACCTTAGGCGCCAACTCCAAGGACTTCTTAATGAACGCGCGGTCTGCGTGCTTTCTCTGAGCGCCAAACGGAGGGTTCTGAATGACCGTGTCGAAAGACCCCTCAGCGGACTCGACGCCGCACGCGAGGATCTCGATATCGAGGTTGAGGGCAGAAGCATTCCCTCTCGCCACCTTGATTGCCTCAGGATCGACGTCTATCGCGAAAACCCTCGACGCGCCCATGAGCTTCGCGCCGATCGAGAATATGCCATTTCCGCAGCCCAGATCCGCGACAGCCTTCCCTTCGATGTCTCCTGCGCCATAGGCCTCCCATAGTATGTCAGCGGCGATGCCAGCTGGGGTCGCGTATTGCTCTAGCCCTGGAGATCGGGTCGCGAGCGGCTTGAGGCCCTGGAGAACCATCTCGAGCTTTCTCTTCTTCATCACGGCCCCGCCTGCCTCAGCGAGCTTCGTCGATCATCTTCCAGCGTCTCAGCTTGTTGACCTCGGACACGTCCCTGCCGTGGACATCCCTTTCTACATCTGAGAGATACTCGATTGCCATCAGGAGCGATTCTTTGGTCGGGCTGTGGATGTTCACCTTCGCCCTCTGGAACTCTCTGTCGACCGTCTCCATGGCTCTCGGGGTGTCGCCATATTGCTCGCAGAAATCTGACACGATCTCGTCAACCGCCTGTGCTAACGACTCAGCAGTTGGTGTCGCCACGGCCTTCCTGTCCCCCAGCTCGTTAGCAAGCATTATCTCTCCGATCTTCCTGAAGACCGCCTCGACATTCTCTCCGGTTTTGGCGCTGCAAAGGGTCATAGGCATCTCCGCCTTGAGCGAGACTGCCTTGAGCTGGAGAGCTCCCTGCGAATCAGGACCAGCAAGATCAGATTTGTTGCCGACGAATACCACGAGCGACGGCCCAAGAACCTCCCAAACCTCAGGCAGCCAGAACTCCTCCGCTGATTTGATGGTCTCAGGTCTGCTGAGATCCGAGACGAGGATGATGCCATGAGACCCAGCAAGCCCCTGTGCCCTCATCTTCTTGTAATCCTTCTGGCCAAGAATGTCCCACATCATTAGCGTGAGGTATACGGTCTTGTCCGGGAGCTTGTACTCGATGTCCCGTTTGCTGACTTTAGTGCCGATCGTCGCGATGTACTTGTCATCGAAAACGTCTATAACAAAACGCCTGATGAGTGATGTCTTGCCTACCGAGGAGTCTCCGACGAGCGCTATCTTCTTGATAAAGCGCTTTGACTGAATTATGCTCAAGCAATCACCAACAGTCCTGTCGCAGACCACTTCACGAGGGCGTGTCAGCCTCGAGAGATCCTGACTGGAGGCTCCGATGGGGCACCGTTGTACATAATCCTTTCCGAGCGGCAGTCGTAGTATTCCCCTTGTCGCCAGTAGCAGTTGGGGAATGCGGATGCACGGTCAGGTACGAGGTCAGCACGTCCTGATGAAAAAGCTCAATACCGCATACTCGATAATCCCAAGAGACAGCAATGGAGCAATCCCTCCAGAGAACACAGCTCCCCCCGAGGAAAAGCCTCGAAAACTATGCGATTGCCTATGCTGGCGCCTACTTGAACGCAGTCGGGAAGGAACGGCCAGATAACGTGCCCGTACTGGCAAGGAGCGCCCCCCACAAGATCGAGGTATGTCTGCTTCCGAACAAATGCTTCTGCATGCTGTTCGAACGGTCGGACAAGGATGCCGTCTCTGTGGCTGAGACCGATTGGAAGCACGTCGAGGGAAGGATTGCGTCTGGAATCGTCACCCTCGTTGCGGTGTATCCCCACGAAGGCGTTACGGTGGCTGACGCGATTGCAAAGGGCAAGAGGGATGCCGTCCGCGACATCCGATCGCTGGAAGATTCGAAAATAGCCAAGGCGGTCACACAGCTCGAGAACATACTCGAGGGTTTGAAAGAGGTCGAGCAGGGAAACAAGGGGCTGCTGAAGCTGGCTGAGCTCGAGCTTGAGAGACTTCAGCCAATCAAGGAGGCCATCGCGACGGCGGGCCCTGATGTCGACATGTTAGCCATCGTCGATGCTCTGAGGAACTATCCAACAACTCCGGTAGAGGTGAACATAGATATCAAGGAGAAGGAGTTGCTTGAGAACCTGGTCAGTGAGTTGGGCAACCTGTCTGACTTGATCAGACGGGTGGAGGTGCAGGATCAGAGGCTCGAGGACATGGAAAAGAGCCTCAAGAAGACCTTCTCCGAGTTCAACCGAACCATTGACGAGAGGATTTCCAAGGGCCTTGCAGTGATCCTGGCTTCTTCGGATAAGAAGATAGACAAAGGCTTCGCAGCCCTCTCGGGTCCTCCAGCGAAGGAAATCGACATCAATCTGCTCAAGGAGCTGGCTGAGAAGCTCAAGAGACTGGAGGAGACCTTGGACGCGGTTCAGATGAAGCGATCTCTTTCCGACGAGCTCGTCCTCGCAATAGCTGAGGTCAAGGACAATCTCTCGAAGCTGAACGTGCGCGTTACAAAGATCGAGAGCTTTCTCGTGCAGGCCACGACCCGCACGAGGGTCCTGAAGGCGAAGTGATCAGCGCCTCCACATTCCCTTGATGCCAAAAACCATCAGTGAGTTCATCCTGTGCGCTAGGCGATTCGATCTGATTGTCCATGAGACCACGGGGTTCGTCATGATTGACTTCCTCAGGGAATCGAGCGATGAACAGTCGGGCACGGACGTTCTTCCATTCCCAATTTCTGACACGCGGTGCGCGTCCGAAGTAGCAAACCCAGGCTTCTTGAGTTCTGTCGCGAGATTCAAGGAGAGCGTGTTGCTTCTCGCTCTGCACGTCGAGTTGAAAACCTCGAGTCCGTCAGCAAGCACAATATCCGTCTTCGTCAGCTTCGGCGAATCGAGCGGATGCGGTACGATGCTTAGCCCGCCCCTGCTTCGTATCTGATCGACTGCATCCGCCCAGTCCCCTGTCCTGACCTCCTCTTCCACGAACAGCGCGAGAAGATCGCCCTTGTCAGTCTTCATCTCTGCTCCCGGTATGACCAACAGGGCGCCGTCCGCGGCTCTCGATACGGCTCTGGCCCCCTCCCAGCTGTTGTGATCTGTCACAGCGATTGCGCCTAAGCCCACAGCCAGTGCCCTCTTCACAATCGCTTCAGGCCTCGAGCGGCAGTCGTTAGAATGAGCAGAATGAATGTGAAGGTCTACCTCCAAGAGTCTATCCTCCGTCGTTCTGGAGGCTGCAGCTCTCCTCCAACAGCGTGAAGACCGAACGTCTATTTCAGCGTTCGCCGGCTCGGGGATGGGTCTGCCCTCACAGCCTCTGAAGCATGTAGATTGTGACCGTGTCGCTCTCGCTCGGCTTTTGTGAGCGATTGTACAATCTCCCCAGCTTGTTGATCAGGTCCTCTCTGCTCTCCCCAGGCTTCGCCTCAAGGTCGTACTCGAGAAAGGTCAGGGGAATTTCCTTCAATTTCGTTGTGCATGCCAAAAGGACATGCGCTTGAAAGTGTTTCTTCGGGCTCACGACCTCGACCCTCTCGTCGGGCACGAACTTCAGATCGCCCCTGTGCACCCTGATAGTTGCGAAGATGCGATCATCGAGCTTCTTCCAGTCCTGAGAGAAGATCATTGTTCTGGCCTTCATGGCAACGACCCACTCTGACCTATCGCTATCTGATATTAAGAGTTGTGCGAAATACTTGCCCAAGCTGCCAATGACAAAGGCTTGCTGCAGTGTTATTCGATGGCGTTAAATATGCTCAAAACATGTCCCTCCCGGGGAATTGCCAGTCTCAGTATTGTGAGGGCTGGGGGGAGCGAACCGTTTGGGCGCCGTTGTTCGCAAACGCAGTAATCCAAGCCCACTTTCCGGAGAACCGGATTCCCCAGTCTAGGGGGCCAGGGAAGTGTCCAACAGACCCATGAGCAGAGGTGTTCTCAGGATCAAGCCTCTGAGGATTATGTCCCCCGAAGACGTGGATCGTGTTCACTGCTCCTCTTTAGATGTCCTAGACCAGATGGGTATCAGGATATACAGCGAGCGTGCGCTGAGGATTCTTGCTGACGCCGGCGCAGACGTCGACTTCAAGGCTGGTGTGGCCAAAATACCGTCCCACCTCATCCAAGAAGCACTGGATCGCTGCAAGCGGCCAGTCAGACTGTGCGCCAGAAATCCAAAGTACGATGTGACTCTCGATGATGACCACATCCATCTGATGACCGATGGAAGTGGCATAGGCGTTCTGGATTCTACTACAGGTGAGAGAAGAGAGTCGACCAAGAAGGACGTCGAGGATAGCGCTCGACTTGCGGACTACTTGGAATACCTGAACATGTACTATCCGCTGGTCACTCCTCTCGATGTGCCAAAGCACTCTCATGTGCTCCACGAGCTTGACGCCTCGTTCAACAACTGCGAGAAGCACATCACGAGCGGAACGACCTACATGAAAGAGGAGGCTGTCTTCGCTGTCAAGATGGCCCAGGCGGTCGCAGGAGGAGAGGATGAGCTCAGGAGGAGGCCCGTCCTGTCGGCGGTTGTGTGCACGTCCTCTCCGCTTGTCCTTGGCCTCACAACGGACGCAGCGATCGAATTCGCTAGAGCCGGCGTTCCGCCGATTGTCATGACCATGCCTCTTGTCGGGGCCAGTTCTCCGGTGACGCTCGCGGGCCCGATAGTGTTGGGAAACGCTCAGGTGCTTGCGCTCATCACCGTCCTCGAGCTGGATACGCCGGGAGCGCCGATGATATATTCCTCGGTGCCGATGGCAATGGAGCCGCTGAGCGGCCTTTTCGCTGCCGCCTTTCCCGCTGCGACCATGGTCACTCTTGCTCACATCCAGATGTCCAAGTTCTATAAGCTTCCCATATTCGTCGGCGGCTGGGGCTCTTGCTCGAAGGTTCCCGACGAGCAGGCGGCGTACGAGAAATCAGTGATGGGCTACAGCATGATCTTGGCGGGCGCAGACATCAACTCCGGTCCCGGCCTGCTCGAGAACTACACTATTCTCTCCTATGAGCAGGTAGTCATCGACCACGAGATCTACACCATGATGTTGGAGACTCTGAAGGGCATAGACGTCTCGGATGAGACAATTGCGATTGATATCGCCAAGAAGGTCGGCCACGAAGGGCATTATCTCGGCCAGAAACATACAGTGCGGCACTTCAAGGATCTCTGGATGCCTGTCCTTAGCGATCCGAGGCCGTTCCAGGCATGGGCGAAGGATGGCTCAAAGACAGTCGTCAAATCCGCATCGGATAAGGTCAAGGAGATTCTGGCCTCGCACAAGGTCGACCAGCTTCCGAAGTCCGTTCAAGCCGAGTTCACGAGGATAATCACGGAGGGAGAGGAGAAGATACCCCGATGAAATTCCAAGAACCAATGGTCGAGACAGGAGCTGCGAGAAACCGAAGTGATAGAGTGGGGATAAGAGATGTCAAACAATAAGCAGGCAATCTTGAGTGAGCTTGAGAGCAGCGTGAAGAACTTGGAGCAGGAAGCCGCAGTCGAGGCAGCGAAGAAAGCCCTCGCTGCAGGGTTGAGTCCGGTCGAGGCGATAGAGCACGGCCTGGCCAAGGGCATCCGAGAGGTTGGGGAGAAGTTCGCGCGGAAAGAGATGTTCGTGGTCGAACTGATCTACGCGGCGGAGATAATGAACGGGGCGATCAAGGTCCTTGAGCCGGAACTCAAGAAGAGCAAGGAGAAGAGAAATGTGCTTGCTCAGGTGGTGCTTGGGACCGTCGCAGGAGACATCCACGATATCGGAAAGAACCTCGTCAGGATCATGCTGGAGGCTGGTGGGTTCGAGGTCCATGATATCGGCAAGGACGCTCCGACCGAGAGCTTCGTCAGCGCGTCGAAAGAATACAGCGCTCAGATAGTTGGGGCGTCCTCATTGATGACGACCACTGTTTCCGTCCAGAAGGAGGTTGTCGATGCGCTCAGAGCCTCGGGCGACAGGGCGCATTTCATGGTGGGCGGAGCTGCCGTCACGGATGCTTGGGCGAAGGAGATCGGAGGCATCTACGCATCAGACGCGATGTCCGCAGTGACGACCGCGAAGCAACTGGCCGAGAAAGGGAGGTGAGCGCTTGGCCAGGTCGATGGGCCGAGGCCTCTACAAGATGCGACCGCTTGAGGTCATGAGCCCCAACGATGCCGACACGATCCACGTCAACTCTCTGAACCTGCTGGAGACCATGGGGATCAAGGTCGTTAGCGAGGAGGGTCTCAGCTTGCTCAAGAGCGCAGGGGCAGACGTGAACGCGAAGACGAAAGTCGCGAAGATACCGTCTCACTTGGTCATGGAATCAGTGAGGAAGTGCAAGCGCCCAGTCAGGCTCTGCGGTAGGAACCCGAAGAACGACTTCGTGCTGGACGGGAAGCACTGCTACATATGCACGGACGGGACGGGTCTCGCAACGATTGATCTCGAGACTGGCGTGAGGCGCGAGTCGACCAAGCAGGACGTCGCCGACTCCGCGAAGGTCGTGGACTTTCTTGAGCTGATGAACATGTACTACCCGCTCGTGACGCCACTCGACGTCCCCAAGCACGCCCATACTCTCCACGAGTTCGATGCAGCATTCAACAACTGTGAGAAACACATAACCAGCGGTGCCACATATATGAAGGAAGAGGCCCAGTACGAGCTGAAGATGGCAGCCGCGGTGGCCGGTGGGTGGGACGAGCTCAAGAAGAGGCCTTTGGTATCCGCGGTCACGTGCACCAGCTCCCCGATGGTCCTCGGGATGACCACGGATGCTGCGATAGAGTTCGTCAGAGCCGGTTGCCCGCCGATGATGATGACGATGCCGCTTGTCGGCGCAACGTCGCCCATGACCATCGCGGGCGCGGTCCTCGTTGGGAATGCCCAGGTGCTAGCGCTGACGACCGTGTGTCAGCTCGCGGCGCCGGGCTCGCCAGTGTGCTACAGCACTGAGCCGATGGCAATGGACGTCCAGACTGGCATATTCGAGGGACTGTTCCCGGCTGCGAACATGGTCAGAGCAGCGCATGTTCAGATGGCCAGGTATTACAAGATACCGATATTCGTCGGCGGCTGGGGCACGTGCTCGAAGGTCCCGGACGCTCAAGCAGCATATGAGAAAGTGCTCTCGGCCTACCTGTACTACCTGTCGGGCACTGACATAACCTCGGGCCCCGGCCTGCTTGAGAACTGGACTGTCCTGTCGTACGAGCAGCTTCTGATAGATTATGAGATTTACACGATGATGGTTGACATGCTCAAGGGCTTCCCTGTGACGGACGATTCGATGGCCATCGAGGTCCTCACGAAGGTCGGGCATGAGGGACACTTTCTCGGGCAGAAGCACACTGTTGACCATTTCAGGGAGATGTGGCAGCCGATTATCACGGATGGATCGCCCTATCAGACGTGGAAGGCATCGGGCTCGAAGAACGCCGTGGACCATGCCAGGGCGAAGGCGAAGGAGATCTTGAAGACGCACCAGGTGGACCCGCTTCCGAATGATGTGAAGAAGGAGTTCGTCAAGATAATCAGAGAAGGCGAGGAGAACATCCCGCACTAAGTGCGCACTGGCGGAACCGGATTGGGCCCATGGCGAGGAGCAGGTTCAGCGTACTCGAGGATGACGAGGCAGAGCGCATCCATCAGGCAGCGCTTGAGGTTCTGTCCCAGGTCGGCCTTAAGGTCAACAGCGAGAAGGCTTTGTCTCTGCTGAGAGATGCCGGATGTTCAATCGAATCTCGAACCAGAGTGGCAAGAATACCCGAACACATGGTCGATAGTGCCTTGAGAGACTGCCCCAAGGAGTTCGTCCTTGCCTCAAGGGACGGCAGGGACGATATCCCGATACCTGTCGAGACAGGGCCTGCGATCTGTACGGACGGCTTCGCTGTCGACATTGTGGATGACGAGACAGGCCGCCGCAGAAAGTCCGTAAACGAAGATCTGGTTCGCTTCGCCAGGCTGGGAGATGCGCTCGACGAGCTGGACTTCTTCTGGCCCATCCTGACGCCCCAGGACGTGTCTCCGCATGCGCAGCTCTTCAGGGGTTTCGTCACGTCCATCGAGAACACCTCAAAGCATGTTCAACACGAAGCCATTGGTTCTGGGATGGCGAGACTGCTGATCGGCGCCGCGAGCGAGGTCGTCGGAGGGGAGAGGGCCCTTGCCAAACGGCCAATCTTCTCAGCAGTGCAGTGTCCTGTAGCTCCACTGCAGTTCGAGGCCGGCTCGATTGAGGCGGCGATGGAGTTTGCAGATGCTGGCATTCCCGTCGTCTACATGTCGATGCCTATGGCGGGCGGGTCTGCAC
>CAYOXJ010000026.1:0-11616 GCA_964407905.1 uncultured Thermoplasmata archaeon | reverse complement strand
CTCCGGCCTCGTGCACGATCTTGGTCCATTCGTCGATCTCGGGATTGAATATCCCCGTGTCCTCTGGGTTCGTGATCATCATGCCAGCAGTGTGCTTCGACACGGCGGCCCTCAGCGCCTCTGTGCTCGGCCTGCCCGTCTTCTCGTCCGGATACAGCGTGACTATCCTGAACCCGGCCGTCGCGGGGACAGCAGCGTCGCAGGGGTGCGAGAAGATCGTCGTTATGATCTCGTTCCTCTGCTCGACCTCGCCGTTGAGCTCATGGTATTTCCTCATCATGCAGGCAATCGCGAAGACTGCCTCTGAGCCTCCTCCCGGCTGGAAACAGAACTCGTCCATCCCTGATATCGCCTTCAGAAACACGCGGCCGAACCTGTGGAGCACTTCGAGTATGCCCTGGATTGTGTCCTCATCCTGCAAAGGGTGAATCTCGGACACGAGCCTGGCGAGCTCCTCGTTCACCTTCGGAGAGTACTTCATTGTGCACGTGCCCTCGCCGAAATCCAGATTCAACTCCATGCCCAGGTTCTCCTGCGAGAGGCGCAGATAGTGTCTGAGAACCTGTGGCTGAGAGAGTTCGGGCAGCTTCGGGGGTTCCCTCCGGCGCATCTTCGCAGGGACGAGCGAAGCGGCCTTGCCGACAGCCCTCGAAACCTCTTTCTCAACCTCTGGGACGATGACGCCTCTTTCGCCCTTTCGGCCGAGCTCCATTATGACGGGCTCGCTCCAGACAGGCGCATGGTACCTCCTCAGCCTTGACCCGCCGCTCATCAAATCACTCTCCTCATTGCCTCGACCAGGCGGTCGATGGCGTCTCTGCTGTGCACCTCGGTAACGGCATACAGTGCGCTTCTGCCGAGCTCTGGAAATTCATTCGTGAGGTCCTTCCCTCCGAAGGCGCCTTGCCTCAGGAGGGCCTTGTTCACGCTGGGCACGCTCTTCTTCGCCTTGTCGAAGTTCACGACGAATTCCTTGAAGAAGGTGGGGAAGAGTATCCGGACACCTCTGATCTCCGCGAGCCTCTTCGCAGCATAGTGAGACTTCTGGAGGATGGCCTCGCCAACCTCCTTCATGCCCTGCGGGCCCATGAGGGCCAGGTAGTTCGCAGCAGCTATCGTCCATAGGGCCGTGCCCGTGCCCACCCAGTCCTTGGCCTTCTCTCGCGCGATGTACGAGGTCCTATCGTACCTGCAGTACCCAAATCCATACTCGCCTTCGCGTTGGGTCTGAGCGATGCTTATGAGGTGCGTTGGGTACTCCCCCACATACTTCATCTCATCCCTCGACGCGATGAATCCGCCAAGACCGCCCCCACAGTTCATGTGCACGCCCAAAGGCTGCACGTCCCCACAGATGATGTCGGCCCCGTAATCGGAGGGCGGGGCGAGAACGCCGAGTGAAATGGGATCGACGCCGACCACGCACTCAGCTCCGTGATCATGGATGATTTCGGAAATCGCGTTCCCGTTGGCCTCTATCACGCCCAGATATGATGGATTCTCAAAATACACACAGGCTGTTCTTGATGATGCCTTGCGCTGCAAGTCGTCGAGGTTCATCATCCCCGTTTCGGGGTCGTACTTCACGGTCTCCAATTTGATATGACTTGGCATTTGGACCGGCTGGGCGAAGTTGCGAAGTATTGCAAGCCTGGAAGGACTGATCGCCTCTGGCACCAGCACCTTCCTCCGCCCGTTTATCCTTGACGCCATTCTGATCGCGTTTCCTGCGGCGGCGCCCCAGTCATAGGTGGTGAGGCAAGCGACCTCCATGCCGACGAGCTCGCCGATCATGCTCTGGAACTCGAAGAAGCTCTGGAACCTGCCGAGGTCAGAGGTGTATTCTCCGGAGTATGCCGTGAGGAACTCAGCTCTGCGCGCAATCTCATCGCACACTGCGGGCACGAAATGCTGCCAGCATCCACCGCCCAGGAAACTGACGTGCTCGGAGCAGGTCTTGTTCTTAGTAAGAATCCTCTCGACATGTCTTCTGAGGTCGAGCTCTGAGGGCAGAGCATCTGGAAGGCTCATTCGCTTTCTCAGCCTGAGCCTCTCAGGTATCATCTCCGCATAGAGCTCTTCGGAATCTTTCGCGCCGATCTCACGAAGCATCTCTTGCTTCACATCATTCACAGAGTTCGGTATGTACGGGTGCACGCAATGCTGCCTTTCCATAGTATCACCACCACTTCTCCGTTGAGATGAACATGCCAATGCTGGCCGAAGGACCAGCTAGGGGGATTTCACCCTGTATGTCACTCTCCTCCCGTATCCGGTCACGACATTCACATAACCATCCAGCATCGCGTCCACTTCCGCATCGCCCGTGTCCGCGAGGAGCGGAGCCCCTCTCAGCGATGCGAGCTTGTCCGGCGTCGCAACGACGATTATGTTCTCCCGCCCGACCTTTCGAATCACATCAGGACTTATTTGTTGGCTTCCTCTGCCGAAGAGAAACCCCTGCCCACCGATCACGCTCACCACTATCTTCGCCTTCTTGCCAGAAATGAGCTTCAGGATCTGCGACTCATTCACGTCTGCTGCGAGAAGGACCTTGCCAAACAACACGTCGACACCAAGAAGCGTCTTCTTGAGCCCGAGCCTCTCAAAGATGGACCTAGTATTGGTGCCTGGGCCGACGATGCACAGGGAATTCTCCTCCATTCCATCGATCACATCAGCTGCTATTGACTCGAGCACGTACTCCTCTGTTGGGGCACTGCCGATCTTGGCGCTCTGAACCAGCGTTTTCTCGTAGGGCACCTTGAGATATCCGTACAGCCTCGCAGAGAGCCTGTTCTCCCTGAAAGCCTCCTCATCTATGTCCATGACCTCGGCCTCTCGCAGCGCGACCGACTCCCCTCTGAGATACTTCGCAGCGAGATCGCCAGCACTTCTTGGATTCACGGCAAATACGCCGGAATGGATCTTGACTCCAGCTGGTATTCCCAAGGCCACTATCCCTCCGTCGACGGCATCATAGATGTCTCTTGCCGTGCCATCCCCGCCTGCGAAGAGAAGCAGGTCGATTCCGGCGTTGCGCATCTCCTTGGCCGCTCGCTTGGTGTCCTCAGAAGTCGTTCTTTCCCCAGCCGTTGAGACAACAACCTTGGCGCTCAGCCCGGCGGCCCTCGCCTCATCCTCCCCCATTTCCCGCGGGCAGGTTAGAATATCGACAGAGGCCTTGATAGTCTCCAGCCTTTGGAACGCTTCCGCCGCCCTCCCAGGTGCGCTCGGAACTGCGCCCAACGCAATGGCCCGTCTGAGCGTCTCCTCTCCGTCGCTCCCCTTCAGGCCGACACGTCCTCCCATGCCTGCAATCGGGTTGACTATGAGGCCCACTTTCTTCTTTGCTGGCAATGTACCTCGCGGCGAATCGAGGTCTGACTCTTTCTCGATTTCGGTGAGCATCACCGAGACAACTGCACCGCGAGCTGCCAAGCTTCGCCAGGCATCTTCAAGACATGGCGTCACGAGTACGGGTAGCCTCGGTCTACTTCGTTGTACTTCTTTCTTCCCTCCAAGATGAGGAATCTCGAGATGATGTCCTCCATCTTCTCGGATTCGAGGAGAAAAGCATCGTGGCCATAAGTTGACTCGATCATGTGGTACTCGACCGCAAGCCCATTCGCGCTGATTGCCTCGACAAGCTCCTGCGACTGATACGGAGGATAGAGCCAGTCTGATGAGAAGGAGAGGACAAGGAACCGGGATCTGCATTCTCTGAAGGCTCCTTCGAGGGAGTCACATCCAGGGGCAAGATCGAACAGGTCGATCGCCCTAGTGATGTAGAGGTACGAGTTCGCGTCGAACCGCTTCGTGAACGTGCTACCCTTGTACCTGAGATAGCTCTCGACCTCGAAGTATGGCTCGACGAAAGGATTGCCGCCGTTCGCGGATGTGCCGTCTTTGGTCTTCCTCCCGAACTTCTTCCTGAGCGTGTCGTCGCTCAGGTAAGTCACATGCCCGACCATGCGCGCGATGGAGAGCCCGTCCACTGGGGACTCACTGCCATAGTAGTCCCCCTTGTTCCACCGGGGGTCAGCAAGTATGGCCTGCCTGCCAATCTCGTTGAAGGCTATGTTCTGGGCGGACTGCCTGCCAGCAGTGGCGATCGGGATCGCGAGCTTGCACCTCTCGGGATGGGAGACTGCGAACTGCAGGACCTGGAACCCGCCCATGGAACCACCAGTTGCGGCGAGGACTCTCTCAATCCCCAAATGATCGAGCAGCGCCAACTGCGCGTTGACCATGTCCCCGATAGTTATCAGTGGGAATCGCAGACTGTACGGAACGCCACTTGACGGATCGACGGAGCTCGGGCCTGTGGACCCCTTGCACCCGCCGATGACATTTGCGCAGACCACAAAATATCTGGTTGTGTCAAACGCTTTCCCGGGACCGATCATGACGTCCCACCATCCTGGCTTCTGGTCGCTCGAGCTGTGATACCCGGCGACGTGGGCATCGCCCGAGAGGGCATGAAAAACGAGTATCGCGTTCGACCTCTCGCCGTTCAGTTTCCCGTAGGTCTCATAGACCAGGTCGATAGGGCCAAGTTTCTGGCCAGATTCCAGCTGAAGATCGTCAGGTGGGGTCGCGAACGTGAATCGCTTTGGCCTGACGATGCCGACTGAACCCTCCCTCAGGAAGTACCACCTCCGGTTGCGGCATCATACGATAGCTCAATCACCCCTTGGTGGCCTTCGCCAGAGCGCGGTCGATATCCTCGACAATGTCGTCGATGGACTCGAGGCCGACGGACAGTCGTACGAAATCGTCAGTGACACCCGTCGCCAGCTGCTCCTCAGGCGTGAGCTGAGAGTGCGTGGTCGTGGCTGGATGGATTGCCAGTGACTTTGCGTCCCCCACATTCGCGAGATGCGAGAGCAGTTCCAGGTTCTCGATGAATTTCCTGCCAGATTCTCTCCCACCTCTGATGCCGAAGCCCAAGATCGCACCATACAGCCCTCGATGATGGTACTTCTTCGCGACCTCATGCTGAGGATGGGAATCGAAGCCTGGATAGTTCACCCAGGTCACGTCTTCGTGCGACGAGAGGTGCTCTGCAACTTTCATCGCGTTCTTGCTGTGTCTCTCCATCCTGAGAGGAAGTGTCTCGAGACCCTGCAGGAACAGAAACGCGTTGAACGGACTCAACGCTGGCCCGAGGTCTCGAAGGAGCTGAACCCTCGTCTTGATGATGTAGGCCTGCTCGCCAAATGCCTTCGTGTACACGATTCCGTGGTACGATTTGTCCGGCTCCGTGAGATCAGGGAACTTGCCAGAGGTCCAGTCGAACTTGCCAGAATCGACTATCACGCCACCAATGCTCGTGCCATGTCCTCCGATGAACTTCGTTGCGGAATGAATGACAACATCGGTTCCGTGATCGAAAGGCCTCAACAGGTACGGCGTTGGGAGAGTGTTGTCTATCACGAGCGGGATGCCGTTCTCATGGGCTATGTCCGCGGCCATCTCCAAGTCGAGAGTATCGAGACGCGGGTTCCCGACGCTTTCCGCGTAGAACGCCCTTGTCTTCGGACCGACGGCCTTTCTGAAGTTCTCTGGGTCCGTGGAGTCGACGTACTTCACGCCGATGCCCATCTTCGGGAAAGTAGTTGTGAAGAGGTTGTAGGTTCCACCGTAGAGGCTCAGCGATGATACGATCTCCTCACCTGGATGGACAAGGTTCAGCAACGACAGCGTGATGGCTGCCTGGCCGGAGGACACGCCAAGGGCACCGACGCCCCCTTCTAGGGCCGCCATACGTTTCTCGAAGACATCGGTTGTCGGATTCATGATCCTCGTGTATATGTTCCCGAATTCCCTGAGCGCGAACAGGTTCGCTGCGTGCTCAGTGTCGTTGAAAACGTACGACGTCGTCTGGTAGATCGGCACTGCCCTCGAGTTCGTTGCGGCGCAAGGCGATTGCCCGGCGTGAAGCGCGAGGGTCTCAAAGCCCAGCCTCTTGGCATCACATTCCTGTATGAGAACCAACCTCCGTTGGAATGATTAACACCGTTAATCCTAACTCATACTTAATTCATGCGCCGCAACGGAATTGTCTCTCATTGTACACAGATCCCGAGGAGACATGCTGAGAAAATGTTGCGCTAAATTGTTCCAATACGAAGAAGAGCCTGAACCAAGTAGGCCGAAATTGCCACAAGGATTCAGGACCGTAGCACGATCTCGATGTTCACGCCATCAGGGACCTGAATCCTCATCAGCTGCCTCAGTGCCCGCTCGTCAGCGTCGAGGTCGATCAGACGCTTGTGGACGCGCATCTCCCAACGGTCGACGGTGCTCGAGCCGCCGCCATCAGGGCCCTTACGGCACGGCACAATCAGGCGCTTTGTGGGCAGAGGGATCGGGCCGGCCATGTCCACGCCAGTCTTCTCGCTGATGGTCTTGATCTGCTTGCAGACGCTGTCGACCTTGACGGGGTCAGTCCCGCTCAGCGATATCCGTGCCCTCTGCGCCATCTCAAAACCTCATCAAACACATACATGAAAAACCAAGGGGTTTAGGGGGTTTACATTTCTTTCTTTTCGATGTCTATGACCACTCCCGCGGCGACGGTCTGGCCCATGTCTCTGATGGCGAACCGTCCAAGCTGTGGGAAGTCCTTCGCCTTCTCGATGGCCAATGGCTTCGTAGGCGTGATCTTCACAATCGCAGCATCGCCGGTCTTCAGGAACTGCGGGTTCTCTTCCTTCACAGAGCCGGTCCTCGGGTCGAGCTTCTTCTGCAGCTCAGTGAATGAGCATGCAACCTGGGCAGTGTGGCAGTGGAACACTGGTGTGTATCCAGCCGTAATCACGCTCGGGTGGTTCAGGACCATTATCTGAGCCGTGAAGGTCTTCGCGACAGCCGGTGGGTTGTCGACTGGGCCCACAACATCGCCCCTCTTGACATCCGTTTTGGCGATGCCTCTGACGTTGAAGCCGACGTTATCGCCAGGCACGGCCTGCGGGAGCGTCTCATGGTGCATCTCGATCGACTTCACCTCGCCCACCTTGTTCGCGGGCATGAAGACGATCTTGGTGTCCGGCTTCAGCACGCCTGTCTCGACCCTGCCCACGGGCACCGTGCCCACGCCGGTGATCGTGTAGACGTCCTGGACGGGAATCCTGAGCGGCTTGTCCGTCGCCTTCGGGGGCTCCTTCAGGTTGTCGAGCGCCTGGAGAAGCGTCGGGCCCTTGAACCACGGCATGTTCGCCGACGGCTTCGCCACATTGTCGCCCTTGTAGCCAGACGCGGGGAGGAACTGGACATCCTCGACCTTGTATCCGACGGTCTTCAACAGCTCAGTGACGCCCTTCTTCGTCTCCTCGTACTTGGCCTGCTGGTAGTTCACCGCATCCATCTTGTTGACCTCGATGATGACCTGCGGGACGCCAAGTGTCCTCGCGAGGAATATGTGCTCCTTCGTCTGAGCCTGTGGTCCCTCGATTGCTGAGACGACGATGACTGCCGCGTCTGCCTGGCTCGTGCCAGTGATCATGTTCTTGACGAAGTCTCTGTGCCCCGGCGCGTCGATGATCGTGAAGTAGAACTTCGCGCTGTTGAACCTCTTGTGAGCGACGTCGATGGTTAGACCTCTTTCCCTCTCCTCCTTGAGCCCATCCATGACCCATGCGAACTCGAAAGTCGCCTTGCCCTTCTGCTCGGCCTCCTTCTTGTACTTCTCGATGACGTGGGCTTCGATGTGCCCCGTGTCGAGCAGCAGTCGGCCGACCGTGGTTGACTTTCCGTGGTCGACATGTCCGATGAACACAAGGTTCATGTGTGGTTTTTCCGCCATTGAAATGCCTCCATTGGCTTCTCTTCGAGCATGATGCTCTTGGTATATTAGTCTTTTTCCCACGCACCAGCATGATGGCTAGGGCAGTCAACCGGCATAATATGTTGCGTCGTATGGTTCGGGTTTCAGGCCCTTTCTGCCCCTGATCTGCGGGACGATTTTCTCCTGCACCTCGCGAGGCATCGGCTCGAAGCCCGCGTTCTCTGTGGACCAGAGCGCGCGGCCGCTCGTCGCGCTCCTGATTGAGGCTGCGAAGCCGAACATCTCACCAACAGGGCACTTGCCCTGCACTGTCGCCATGTCGCCCTCTTGCTTCATGTCCTCTATGATGCCACGCCTCTGTTGTATCTCCCTGATCGCATCGCCCATGAGATCCTGGGGGACATTGATGAAGACTTTCTGGACGGGCTCGTACAGAATTCTTCCAGCCTGGCACATCGCACCGTAGATCGCGGACCTCGCAGCGGGAATGACCTGAGCGGGCCCTCTGTGTATGCTGTCCTCGTGCAGCTTCGCATCGACGAGCATGACCTTCATGGCCATGCACTTCTCGTTGGCAAGTGGGCCCAGGTTCATCGCCTCGTCGAAGGACTCCTTGATGAGCTCCATCGTCTCGTGCAGATACTGGATACCTTTGGTCATGTCCAGCAAGACATTGGTCCCGTGGAACGCAACGACTCCCTTGGCCTCTTCCTTGTTGAAGCCGAGGTCCTGCAACTTCCTCGCAAGTGCCTTCGCGTCCTTGATCCTTCCTTCTGTCTCTATTTCGCCGGACCTTATGGCCTGCACCACCGAGGGGTTGAGCGCCTCGACCTCGATGTAGAACCTGTTGTGCTTGTTCGGCGATTTGCCCTCGAACGGGCCGCCCATGCTGCTGACGCACTCCCTGTACACGACTATCGGGGTCGAGGTATTGATGTCGACCTTGTGCTCGTTTACGATCCTGTAGTTCGTGATCTCCAGGTGCAGCTCACCCATCCCTGACATAAGGTGCTCGCCAGTCTCCTGGTTGATCTCCACTTGGATCGAGGGGTCCGCCTTCGCTACGGTCCTCAGGACATCGATGAGCTTCGGAAGGTCCTTCGTGTGCTTGGCCTCGATCGCGACGGTGACGACCGGGTCGGAATAGTGAACGATCTTCTCGAACGGTGCCATCGCTTGATCGCTGGAAACGGTGGATCCAGCTATCGCGTCCTTGAGGCCGGATACGGCGACGACGTTTCCTGCGTCAATCTCCTCAACCGGTATCCTGTCTGCACCGACAGTGAGCGAGACTAACTGAGCTCGGTTCGGGTTCGGCATGCCACTTATCCAGAGTTCCTGCCCCTTGACGATCTTCCCGCTGTAGAGCCTGCCGACTGCGACCTCTCCTGCGTGCGGGTCGACTATGATCTTCGTCACCATGAATGCGACGGGGCCCTCGGGGTCGCAATTGAGCATAGACTTGCCCGCGGCGGACTCGGGATCGCCGTGCCATATGACCGGAATCCTCAGCTTCTGTGCCTCCAGCGGATCCGGAAGGTGCGAGATGACCATCTCCAGGAGCACCTCGTGCAGAGGCGCTTTCTTCGCGAGTGTCTTCTGGTCCTGGTTTCTGCAGTACTCGTATATGGCCATGAAGTTGATTCCGCTCTTCTTCATGTACGGCACTGTGATGGCCCAGTTGTTGACGGCGGAGCCGAAGATGACGTTGCCCGTCTCGACTTTCAGAGCCCACTTCTCCCTAAGCTCTGGCGGGAGCAGCTTCCTGATCTTCTCGTTCACCTCGTTCACGATGTTGGACAGGCGCTGCTGCATCTGCTCGGGCGTGACCTGCAGCTCGTTTATGAGCCTGTCCACCTTGTTCACGAAGAGGATTGGATGGACCTTCTCTTTGATCGCCTGCCTTATCACGGTCTCCGTCTGAGGCATTACTCCCTCGACGGCGCAGCAGAGAATGACAACGCCATCTATCGCTCTCATCGCCCTCGTCACATCGCCTCCGAAGTCGACGTGCCCAGGCGTATCGATCAGGTTTATCAGGTATTCCTGGCCCTTGTAGTTGTAGACCATTGACGCGCTCGCGGCGTTAATCGTGATGCCCCTTGCCTGCTCCTGCTCGTCGTAGTCCAGCAGGAGCTGCTTCCCCGCGAGTTCCTCGGACATCATGCCCGCTCCTGCGATGAGATTGTCCGATAACGTGGTCTTGCCGTGGTCTATGTGCGCTGCTGTGCCGATGTTCCTTATGAACTTCGTCTGTCTCATCAGCGCCTGAGCCCTGCGAATGTTGTCTTCCTTTCTTCCCATACGATCACCATGGGTTCAGCATTTGCTCTTGTGATTGACTGTGGACAATGAGTAAGCGGTTTCGAGCCGATCAGCGCGCTGACGCGGCCACTCTCTCGATCTCTTCCTTCTTCGCCACGGAGAAGCAGTTCATATCGTTGTTGGCCGCTGCTATGATCTCATCCGCAAGACACTCCTCGATCGGCTTCTTGCTCTTGTGCGACGACTCGAGGGCTCCCGTGCAGACGTATCTGAGAGCCAGGTCCACCCGTCTTGCGGGGGCGACGTCGACAGCCTTCGGCACAGATATGCCACCGTACTGCAGCCTCGTGACCTCTTCCCTGGGCGCAACGTTCTGAAGGGCGTCCACGAAAAGCTGCAACGGGTTCTTCTGCGTCTTCTTCTCGATGATTCCGAACGCCCTCTCGACCGCCTTGTACGCCTTCAGCTTCTTGCCCGTGAAGTCCTCGGTCCTCATCATGCCGTTAATGAGCCTCTCGACGACACTCATCTTTGCCTTCGCGAAAGGCTTGTTCGTGTGCCTCCCGCCGGTGTGAGGCACCGCGACAGGAGAGATGTCGATGTACCTGGCCATCCCGACGTCCCTGAGGGTCACGCCGGACACTTCGAACTTGCCGAACAGCCGAACATTGCCCGCTCGAGGAACCTCTTTCCGTTCTTCCAGCGCTGGCTCGGATACAGTGGGAGGGACTTCTTTCGTCGCTTCTGGCTGAGCAGGCGATGCAGCAGCTGCCTCTGGCGGTATGGCGACTGGCTCCGGAGCCTTCTCCGCCTGGTTCGGTGGGTTCTCGTCAGCCATGGACTCACCTGACGGGCTTCTCCTTTCTGCCCTTCACGAGCTCGTTCAGAGAGACATTGTTGACCTTGATGACTTTGTATCTCACGCCTGGGATGTCCCCGTAGGATCGGCCCATCCTTCCTCCGATGCCCTCGACAAGCACCTCGTCGTGTTCATCGATGAAGTTTATCGCGCCATCGCCGACCGCAAACGCAGTTATCTGCCTGCCATTCTTGATCAGCTGGATCTTGACGCACTTCCTGATCGCTGAGTTGGGCTGCTTGGCCTCGATGCCGACTTTCTCGAGCACCACGCCCTTGGCCTGCGCCGAGCCCTCCAAAGGGTCAGACCTCTCCTTCAGGTGCAATGTGCGACGCTTGTAATACCGGTCGCTCCATCGTCTCCTCTGTCGGTCGAGGCCGAGCTTCCTGGCCGTGTTCAAACCCTTGGGCAAGCATTCACCTTTTTCAACAGGTTAAGCCCTTAACCAGGTCGGCCTATTAAACCTTGCGCTTGTACGGTGGCGCATGCCAGAAGGCCAGAGTTTCGGCGATCAGAGCTTCTTCCCGCAGTGCTTGCAGAACTTGCTGTCCTCTTCGACAAAGACCCCGCAGTTGGCGCACGACTTCGTGTGGTAGACGGGCTTCGGCTCCGCAACAGCCTGAGTGGGCTGAGCTTGCGCCCAAGAAGGCGGAGACACGGGACCCATAGGAGGCTGTGGGTTCTTCGAGAATCCGCCGAG
>CAYOXJ010000025.1:0-12214 GCA_964407905.1 uncultured Thermoplasmata archaeon | reverse complement strand
ATGAAACAGGAGCTGCCCCTCAAGGCCTGTTCGGGCTCGCCCACTCGCCGAACCGTGCTCATTTGAGCTTGGCGAGCCGTCTCATGCGGGCCCTGGCTGAGCGCGTGCCCTTCGGTCCGACCGTGGCTTTTTTCAGCATGCGCTTCCTGGGCGGGATTCTCCATATGGACGCAGCCTTGGCCCTGCCCTTCCTGCTGTGGTCTCTCACGAAGCTCTGAATGAGCACCTCGAGCCCTGCAAAATCGGTCTCGATGTCCCCGGTCCAGCTCGCGAGTTTCTTCCTGTACACGCGCTCGACGGTCCCGACCAGCTCCTTGAGCGCTGAATCGATGTTCTGGGGAAGGTCGCCATCATAGACCACCGCAACGAAAGTCCTCGAGCCGCGCTTGACGAGCACCTGGTAACCCTTGAATCCGAAGGTCTTGAGCGCCTCAGCGCTCGTCGCCATGGAGTCCTCCACGAAGTTGAGCACTGCTGTGAGCATTCCGCTTAGGACGTCTTCGTCGATCTCCCCCGCCGCGTGGTGAGCATACCTGCCCATCAGGAAGCCGTCGTTGTGTATGAGCATGAGATCGCGTATGATGAATGGTCTCTTCCTGCGCTTCCAGGCGATCAAAGTCGTTCCTGAGGCGACGCTCGCGGCCGCGATAATCCCGCCCCAGAGCAGGGAGTTCCAGGCCTCGATTTTCGTCTGCCTGAGGATCTTCACCTGCATTTCGTCCTCGGCCATCTTGCCGTCCTGGTCTGTGACCTGGACCATGATAGTGAACGGGTTCGTGGCCAATCTGTCAATGGTGCCCTCGGGATACGAGAACACGAGCATGCCGGACACGATGCGAATGCCGGCGGTGTATTCTGTGCCGGCGCCTACCGGGTTTGTGACGAGAACCTCGAATCCGAAATCCCCTTCGGAGAGGAATGAATCGGGGTCGTAGACGTACTCGCCGAGGCCCAGTATGATTTGCACACCCTCGGTCACGTTGAACGTGTCTGGAAGGGTGAGCACGGGAGCGTCAGGAACTGGCGTGACAATGAGAGAGACCGTCCTCTCAGCTATGGCTCCCCTTGAATCGATTGCGCGCACCGTAAGCGAGGATCCGCCGTAGTAGTTCTCCACGGTCTCGAAGCTCACATACCATTCGCCCGTACCGTCGCCCTCGGCCGCAACAGACTCGACCTCTGGGGCTGAGCAGAAAGCATCGAACATGAGCTCTGAACCGTCCTCCTCGTCCCAGAAATAGTGTTCCAGGCCCTGGCTGATTGGATACCTCACCTCGACGTCCTCCTGGAACGAGTGGTCGGGAAGCGCATCCGTGAGAACAGGTGGGTGGTTGTCCGAGACCGTGATGTTGACGATCCACCAGTCGGAGAGCTCGCCATCGCTGACGGTTAGGTTGACCGGATTGACCGAGCCGAGCATTGCGAACGGATACTCCGCGTGCATCATGGCCCCTGTGAACCATACGTGAGCGTCGCTAGAGCTGAAGTACAACTGGTCGACCGAATCCTCGAGATCGCTGGCGTATGGTGTTAGGTCGAAGTCGTACTGCTCGTCGTACCTGACCATCAGATCAGGCACTTTCGCAATCACCGGGGGATGGTTGACCTGCAGCACCGTGACTTCCATCACACCCTCGGCTCTCGCGCCCCAGGGGTCAATCGCCTGGAATATCACGTACTCGACACCGTACCAATCGTCGGGAGCTGTTATGCTGACCGAGCTGTTCGCGTGGATGTCGATGGAAACATGTACGAATCCGCACGCGTAGTACAGCAGCTCATGGTCAGGGTCAAAGAAGTGCTCGTTCAACGTGACCACGAACGAGAGGGTCTGGCCCTCGTAGAGCACCTGTGGGGGGATGCTCGAGAACTGCACAGGCACGTGGTCGTCGCTGACCCTGACGACCACTGCAGTAGAGCTGGACTCTCCCGCCGGGTCTGTCACGGTCACAATAACCGTCCGGTTCGTGCCGAGGAACGACTCCGGGTACGTGAACACTATCCTCAGCCCCTCGACGGTACAGTAAGGGGCGTTTGCACTGTCCACGTTTAGCGTGAGCTCATCGTAGGTGTTATCAACATCGTGGACGTAGTAAGTGAAGTCGTAGACGTATGGGTCGTCGAAATGCACCACAAGCGGATCGATCTGATCGATTGTTGGGCCGTCGTTCACGGGTGTGATCATGACCTCGAAGACAGTGCTTGCAGCCATCCCGTCAGAGTCGACAACGAACAGGATGAGGATGTCCGTGCCGTACATGTCCTCGATCGTGCTGAAGACGATGTTCAGATTCCCAGTCACGTTCTCCCCTGAGATGCTCACAATGTTCTCCCCCGTGATGAACCATCTGAGGGCCGTATCCGGGTCCTCTGAGTCCGACACATAGTCCTCGATGTTCAGAATCCATTGGCCGTAGTCCTCCTCCTGAGTCTGGAGTGGGATCGTGTCTGTGAACACGGGCGGGAACCTGAGTGGGATGACCACGATGTGAATCGATGCAGAGATGCTCTCCGCGGTCACAGTAAGGTCGCCCTCGGAGCCCTCCTCGCCGACAGTGAGCCTCACGCTTGCGCCAACGGTCGTGTTTATGCTCCCCAAGAAGCTGGTCACCGACCAGGAGAAGTCCGTGTCCGTGACCAGGTTGCCGAACGCGTCGTACGCGGTCGCCAGATAGGTCCTCTGTGTGTACTCAATCATCGTTGTGTTGTACGGCGATATCTCAATGGACGCTACAGGGCCTGGCACAACAGTCACGGGCCCGCTAAGTCCCGAGATTCCCGCAGAACTCGCGCGTATGCGTATGGTTTCCGCGACAAAGTACTGCTCATCCGCGACAGTCACGTACCCCTCGCCTGTGATCGCAGTGTTCGTGACCGATAGTTCAGCTGTTGCGTCGGCGGTTCCCATAGCGTTCATCGCATGAAGCGTGACGAGCCCTGACCACATCGTCATCGTCTCGTTCGCCGCGTCCTTCGCATATATCCTCACGGTGAACAGCTCCCCAGCAATCGCTGTGGCCGAAGCTACGACGTAGAAGTCGCTGACCGTGGGTCCGTAGGTTGCCACGACTGAGTCCACGGCAGGAGTTAGCAACGTGTCGTTGGTCTGGAACATGATCCGGATTTTCATATTCGGTTCTGTGGATGATATGCCGAGCACCCCGCCAGAGAAGGGTCTGCTCCAGCTGAAGCCGCCGTCTGTGGAATAGCTGTAGTTGACGGAGTTCGTTGTCGGTCCGTCAGTGGTCTCGTAGGTCGTCAGCGTCAACCATCTGCCGAGGTCCGCCACTGCATAGTCATCTGTCCCAATCATGCCCACGGTAGCATACAGTTCGTAGTGGCACAGGAACCATGAGAACATGGGCGAGTACCAATCGACTGGACTGATGAGCACGACGCGATACTGGACGAACCTGCCCGTCATGCCGACTGCGGAGCCACTGCTGGCCGGCAGGGGCGCGCTCCAGAGACCCCATGACGGATCGCTCACGAGTGTGGAATTGCCACAGCGGACGCTCACATCGACGCCAAACGAAGTGCCCTCCAAGTCGATTCTGAAGTAGTCGAATTCCGCGATAGGGTTCGAGGTCGATGTGCCTGGAAAGACGGCCAAGCCAACCATGACTCGCCCAGTGAACGGAATGAGGGGAACATACGTAAACACAGGCATCCAGGACATCCCATCGAGGCTGTAGTTGAGCGCCACCGAGCCAGCGATCTTGTCCATCCGCAGGTAGACGCCGGATGCCGATGGCGTGCCGATGCTTGCCAGCTGCGTCACGACACCTCCCTCGCATGCCTCCGTCACGATCTTAGCTGCCCCTCCCGAGCCCTTCAAGCTGACCCCAACCCAGGTGAAGCCATCGTCGGCCATGAGCAGGCCGGCACTCATCTGCTGAGAAGAGAACGAAGTTTCTAGGGCCGAGAGTGCGATGAAGTCCCCTGTGATGTTCTGATACAGGAAGTTCGCAGGAATGGGCTCATCTTTCAGCTCGTCACGCGTCTCGCCGAGAACATGCAGCCAGCCAGGACGTGTGATGCCAACGTCGTAGGACCCAGCCCCCTCAGAAGGGTCATTGACCCAAGACCATCTCGGATCCAGTGAGTTGCCCGGGAATTCGTCTGTTGCGAGCGAGGCCTCGGCAGAAGTCCAGTTGGCAAGTGTGAAGAACGCGTTGGTTCCAGGGCCGATTGGCCGCGACTCGTACACTCCCTCGAACGATGGAATTGAGTAGTTCAGAGCGAGCCTCGGCCTCAATTCGATTGCGCTCGTTTCATCCGATGAAACGAATTGCTTTGTGGCATCGACCGGCCGCTCGACGGGCACTACGATGAGACCGTCATTCGTGATGTCGCCCTGGACCCAGTGCCGGACAAGCTTCGAGACGTCGAAGCCATACCATCCCGGCAAGTTAGTCACGGTCCCGCCACAGAACGGAACCGCATTGTAGTCGCCTCCGGGGACTGTCCACAGGTCGGCTATCGCGGCGCGGTTCCAGGTAGCTTCCATCTCCTCGAAAGTACCGTTCAGGGCAAGAATCGTGAGAACGACGTCAGGGCCTATGCCAGAGGTGAGGTAGAGCCAGAGCATTGCGTCGTGAATGACCGCGTTGGCCGGGATTGATGTGAGGTCGAATCTGATCAGTGGCCTGATGACGTTGTTCTGATCTGGATTCAGGCTAAGCACGGTAAGGTCGCCGAAGTTCGCATCTGGAGCGCCCTCATCGATGTGTGTGTCGAATCCTTCGGGTCCGGGCTGGAGCATCACACTTGTCACGGACATCGCAGGATCGAGGACAATTGAATCAGGGTAGACCGAGGTCGAGATATTCTCCTTCCTCAGACCCAGGTCGTACGATGCCTGTGTGTGCTCCTCTGTTGACTCATTCAACCGCTCGAGTGTGCCAAAGCCGCCACCAACGGCTGCGCCCAATAGGGTGAAGTTGTCAGGGTCGTCGAAGTTCCATACGACGCTGACGGTGTTGTCTGGATTGGCGACCACAACAGGGTCGGAGGAGGCCTGGGATGGGATGAGCGAGAGGGAAGAAAGCACCAGCAGGAGATTCACTAGAACGACGAGAGATCGAGTTGTGGCTTTCGCTATGGGCCATTCGATGCTGTTCTCCTTGGTTCTGTTCGAGAACATGATGGCGCTCCATTCCTCGCGGGATGCAAAAGTAATCTACTGACCCCTGGACTATATAAACCGAGAAGACTTCGTTCTCGAATCTGATAACGGTGCTGGCTCAACCGCTCTGAATCTTGCCAGATGATCATGAGGAATCGTCAAAACTGAAACTCGCGCAATGCATAAATAGTGCTAAGAATGGGTCTTCCGACCAGTTGGTTGGTAGGCTGTCTTCTCAGTCTACTATCGCCCGCAGATCACTGACTGCAGTATCGTTCTGCAGTGTCTCCTCGGGGACCGGATGATCCGCCAGCCATCTCTCCTGGTTCACCTGCAAATGGTCGAGAGCGTTCTGCTGGCCCTTCGTCGACTGTGTCGGCATGCCTGAGTCGGCACTCAGGTGGTCCTTGTGAATATCGATTGCCTTCTCGAGCGGTATGTGCGCCACAGCGCCCACCGCAACGACACCGATCGTCGCAAATGAGAGCATGAGCAGCTTCGCGACTGCTAACATTTCCGTCCCCACTCTCCCGTGCCTTTCTCCCCCACCCTTATGCTTCCCGCTATAAGCTCATTTCTAGCACAAACAAGGAAATGTCGCACAATGTCCGAGCTGAACATTTTCACTTCAATAGGCCGAGAAGCACTTCCTTAACGAATCCAAAATAGGCTTTGAGGATCGCGAAGGCTTCCTTCCTGAAGACCGCGAGCATGAGTATGCTCAGGAACAGGACCGCGAAGCCGTAGTCGGACAGGATGCTCGAGGTGCCCATCGACTGATACTCCTTCCAGCCGTAGTCGAGATCGAAGCTGACGTCGATCCCTCCCCGCACGGTCAGTGTGATGTCTGGATTGAAGTACCACATGTCCTCCACGAATGGCCAGAGGATTGAGACTCCACCCAGGTCGAGCACAACATGAGAGAACAGATAGAACTGCGCGATCAGCGTGCTCATGAACAAGTCCGGCCTCTTGAGCTTCGAGTAGACGATGAAGGCCAACGGGAGCGCCAAGGTGATGAAGATGTTGTGCAGAGCGGCCCTGTGGAGCCATACCGCATCGAGGTCAGGAACGATCGCGAGCGGGGCGAGGATGAGCACCCGCCTCGGCTCTAGCCTCAGCGCGAGGAGCAGGAGCATCGGGAGCACGAGGTGCATCACCGGGTCCATTGGATGGGTGAAGGTGCTTCGGGGTAATGAATCACACCCAGCACGATTCGCCGAAACCTCTTTATCAGCCCTGGACCTTGGCAAATCGAGGAGTTCTGAGGAGAGAGTTATCCATGAGAAAGATGACCGAGAGGAATCTGAATGAGGCGTATGCCGGGGAGAGCATGGCGTACATGAAGTACAATATTTGGGCCGACAGGGCCGAGCAGGAGGGGAAGCCACAAGTCGCGAGGCTGTTCCGCGCGATCAGCGCAGCGGAGAAGGTGCACGCGACGAACCACTGGCGCACGCTTGGCATGATCCAGGGGACCAAGGACAACCTCCAGCACGCGATAGACGGAGAGAACTACGAGGTCCAGGAGATGTACCCCTCGTTCAAGGCGGTGGCGGAGCTCCAGGAGGAGAAGGGCGCGCTCAGGAGCACCTACTGGGCCCTCGAGACGGAGAAGGTCCACGCACAGATGTACGAGAAGGCCAAGCAGGCCGTCGAGGCTGGCAAGGATGCGTCCTTCGGGGAGATATGGATCTGCCCCGTCTGCGGCTATACGGGAGAGGGCGAGGCCCCGGACCTGTGCCCGATATGCAACGCGAAGAAGTCCACATTCAAGAAGTTCTGAACTGCCGATTTGGAGCGTAGGATGGGCGCGAGGTTCGAGACCTCCCAGCTCGGGGAGCACCGCCGTCACGCTCTCCGGCACAAACCATATATGAGGTCAGCCTCATCCAGTTATGCGAAAACACGGTCGCGGGCATGAAAGCCGATCAGAAGGGAATGGGAAGGGCGAGGACTGATCTCGCTCGGTACACGAGGAGGATGCACCGTCTGCCGCACCTGCGCCGAGGGCAAGACGGGAGATATCCTCACAGCAAGATCCCTCAGCGGAGCTTCCTCACCTGGCTGAACGTGCCCTTCGCGACGATCTCCGTGCTCATAGTCCTCGGCACCCTGTTCTTCATGTCGATGGAGCGCGGGGGCTGGAGCTGGTCGAGCTGGACATACGCCTTCTCGTTTGCGATCATCCTGCCCTTGGCCCTGCTCGAGATCAAGAGGAGGGCGGTCATAACGGGCGGGGCGGTCCTGCTACTGTTCTTCATGGTCCTCATCGACGCCGGGATGCCAGGCATGTTCGGCTACAGTCCGTCCGACTTGAACTGGTACGATAACCTCGCACATTACTTGGGCGCTCTGGTCCTTACGATGTTCCTGTGGTCGTTCCTCTGGTGGACCATTAGCCCGACAGGCCCGCCCTCCGAGAACGGCCGGCGGGAGTTCTTCATCGCGATCATCGTGATGGCGCTGGTCTCTTTCCTGTTTGAGTTCATGGAGCTGTTCACGGATGTGCTGTTCGGATGGACGAACTTCCACCCGGGCATTGACACGGTCGGGGATCTGATATTCGACTTCGCGGGCATCACAACAGCGGCCATGGTGATTGCGAGGCACAGGATAAGCGCAATCAGGAGACCTTTCTGGCACGCTGAGCCTTCTTCGTGGTGAGAGCCATCCGGGCCGACATGCCAGATTTTGTTGCTCAAAGTGGACAGGCGCATATGTTCCTCTAAGCGATTCGTCGTCCGTGTCCGAAGAGGCTGAAGACAGATTCATCAGGCCTATTGTGAACGCTTCTTTCCCAGGAACTCTCGCCGGCCTTAGCCTGACGGTCTTCGGCATAATCGACATCGGGGGCACACCCCCGTTGCCCATCAGAGCGGCTCTCCTTCTCGGCGCAGGCGCTTTCCTGTTCTTGGCCTTCTGCATATTCTTCTACGGCATCTACCTTACGAGAAATAAATTCTGGAGCGTGAGCGCGCTCTGCTTCTTGGTAGGTCTCTTCTCGTCGGTCGCCGCGGTGGTCCTGCTGATCTTCATGCCCGCCCATGCCGGCATTGGGTAGAGAAACGACGCATCTTCATGAGTGAAGGGTTCGCATCTCACTAGACCATTGTCGTCAAATGCCCCGCTCAACAAGATCGATCGCGCTCATCACGTCAGCGTGCTTCATCCTTTCAGGCATGTTCCTGCTATCCCTATCCCTGTCGCATGCATGCTCCACTGCCTGCCTCAGGGCCGCCTTCGAGGGATTCCCAATTGCCTTGAGCTTGGTCGGGAGGCCCAGTTTGTCGCACCATGAGACCAGCCGGCGTACCTCCTCCTTCGGCCTCTGCTCGTAGACCGTTTGAACGATCGTAGTGTAGGCCACTATCTCGCCGTGCTCGCCAGTGACCTGCCCCGTCTTCTTCAGTCCGTTGTGCAGGGCATGGGCTAGGGCGCCTCCCGTGTTCTCGAAGGCCATTGCTGACGAGAGCTTGACCGCCTCAATGATCTCATCGACATCGTGCGAATGGATCCCGTTCCTCAGGTCTTGGACCGCCCTGAGGCCATGCTCCATGAGGATCCTGTGACATGCACCAGCGAGCGCGAGCGCAGCAGCCGGAGGAACAGCTCCGTCCTTCCTTCTCTCCCGGGCTCTAGCGTACGCGTCCGCCTCGAACTTCGTCGAGAGTGCGTCGCCCATGCCCCGGACGATGTACTTGACTGGCGCCTTGGAGATGATCTCCGTGTCCTCAATCACCAGAACCGGATTGAACGGAAGCATGAGCACTTCAAGAAACCGGTGGTCGTCGGTGTGGACTACGGACTCTGCCGCAGCGTCCGCGTTCGTCGCGCACTGTGTGCCTATCGAGATGGCCGGCAGCTTCAGCTTCCATGCGACAGCCTTCGCTGTATCGATTGCCCTCCCACCTCCGACCCCCACGACGAAGTGCGCTTTCATATGCTTCCCCTCGTCCACCAGCCTGTTGATCGTGTTGTGAGTGCATTCCTTGACCGAGTCGTTCCAGCCGACGATCTCGATCCCGTTCGACGAGAGCGATCTCCTGATCCTCTCGCCAGCGACTTCGAGCGCTGTAGTGCCACCGATCACATAGGCCTTGTCGCCCAACGGAAGCGCCTTCTGGCCGAGGTAGTATATCGCGCCCTTTCCCTGGAGATAGAGCGAGGGCATGACCATCTTTCGCATGACGACCATGAGTCCTCAACACCTTACGGAAATCAGAATCCTCGGGAGTGGAACTGCTGAGGGATATAAAAAGCAAATCTATTATCCCCTGACGCGATAACTTCCCGACACGAGCGGGAGAGTCAGAGGTTGGGGAAGAAATCCTGCAGTTCTCGCGCAAGTCCGAAGACGATCAAGGAGAGGACCAGGGAGAAGTACGACGAGCAATGGAGGGCGCAGGGCGAGGAGGTGGCCACAGAGAGGAGAAGAGCCCTCTCGATGGTCGCGGATCCGCTGATCAGCATGGCCCATCCGTTGAACGGTAAGATCGTGGCGGACCTCGGCATAGGAACCGGCTGTCTCGCGTTCAGGGCGATGGAGCTCTCGCCGCCGAGAATGGTCGTCGGGATTGACTTCTCGCCCACAGGACTGTGCGTGGCGCATGAGATCTCGAAGCATTCGAAGTTCCGGTCGATCGATTGTGAGCTGGTCAGGGGTGACCTCGAGATGCTGCCTTTCGCGGACAAGTCTGTGGACGTGGTCCTGAGTCAGGCGAGCATCAACCTCCTTCCCGACAAGTGTGCTGCGTTGAGAGAGATCGTGCGGGTCGCAAAACCAGGAGCGAGAATTGCCATTTCGGACGCGTTCAGAACGACGAAGCCATCGGACGATGAGTCATGGGAGCAGTGCATCGCGGGCGCGATAACCGTCGGAGAATTCATCTCGCTGGCCTCAAGCG
Organism: uncultured Thermoplasmata archaeon; assembly: GCA_964407905.1. Taxonomy (GTDB): domain Archaea; phylum Thermoplasmatota; class Thermoplasmata; order UBA10834; family UBA10834; genus COMBO-56-21. The sequence goes on along the minus strand of CAYOXJ010000025.1, from coordinate 2,179 downwards.
TCGGCCTCATTGTTGCTGGTCAGGTCGACCTCACCCAGCAGGTCCGAATGCTCGTATCAAGCAAGAAGTGGGATTGGCCAGAGTTTCTTGAGCATAACATGGACTACAGGGGAATCCTCCTGATGAGGAGCTAGGCAGGCGCCGAGTTACGGCAATCGTACTGTTCATATACGTGCGACGTTCGTCCAGGCTGCTTCTCTCATGCAGTTGGTCAGCTCTCAGTATCAAGAATGATTCTGTCGAGCAAAGGGGGATATATCGCCATTCATAGACTCAGTACACTGGACGTTAGCCATAACACTGGTTATGAACCTCAGTGGCCAAGGAGCTGACGCCCGGTCGAGGGTTGCACGAGATAATGAGTGCGCAAGAGCAGAGGATATTTGGATGCCCTGCCTGTGGCGCGGCAGTCACAGGACTCGAGGATGAATGCCCGCGCTGTCACAAGAAGTTCGATGAAAGCGTCAAATTCGAGTGTCCGTTCTGCGGAGAGTGGACCCACGCAGGCTATCCGTCATGCCCTTCGTGTCATGTGAGTTTCTATGGCATATCAGCGAAGACCAGAGACAAGTCTCCTGAGAAAACCGTCGAAGATCTTCTCGACCAGCTCAAATCCATGGAGGCCCAGCTGGTCAAGAGAGGTGGGCTACGCTTCACTTGCCCGAGTTGCTTGAAACTGTTGAAGGGGGATGAGGACAAGTGTCCGAGCTGCGGGGCCGCATTTCGCAAGGTGGCACAGCTCCGCTGCCCCGTCTGCAGCTCCTTGGTGATCTCTAATCTTTCGAAGTGTCCCAAGTGCAATCATGTTTTCGTGCCTGAGCCGGAAATCGCCGTCGAAACAATGCCTGCCAAAGAGACAAAAGCCGAAGAGGAACTCGACCTCAGCGAGAAGCTTGACAGGCTATCGGAACTCGTGGCAAGAAGGGCCGAGCCAGAGCCAATATGCCCAACCTGTGGCCGGGCGGTTCCGAAAGAAACTCTTGTGTGTCCCAATTGCGGGCCCAAGCTCGCTCCATCCGAGATTCCTCAGATGATCAAATCGAGGCGCAGGACTGAGGACCAGGCGATCGCGGAACTCAGAGCCCTCCTGGACTTGATCGAGGAGAGGAAGGCAAAGAGGAGAAGGAAGCTCAAGGGCGAAGCAGCTGTTTCTGTCCCTAAGGAGACTGCCGCTCCCCCGCAGAGAGGTCTCGCGAGCACGGTCGGCAGAATCAACGGCATGGGTCCTGCCAAGGGCAGGGGCGCGATAAATGGCCGGGGAGTTGTCAACGGGAAGGGGGCGATCAATGGGAGGGGCTTAGTGAGCGAGGCCGGAGCAATCAACGGTAAGGGAGCCATCAACGGGATCCCCTTCGTGAATGGGACGGGAATCTCCAACGGCATCAAACCCAGGAAAGGAGTCGCAGTCCGTGCGAGAGGCTTCAGCACCGTGCTGCTCAAGTGGCAGTTCCTCGCGATCATAATTGCGATTGTGGTTGTGGTCCCGACTTCGATATACTTCTATGCGTCGAGGCAGGGTGGGCAATATTCTGTTGACGGAGATTTCGATGAGTGGGCCGACGCCCCGGTCTACGATGTGCAAGTCCTCTCAGCTACAGCCGGGCCGGACATTGAGGAGTGGGCGATTGGAGTTTCTGATGACGATGTCTATTTCTACATCCGCACCCAGGGCCCAATGATGAGTACGATTGAGGTCGAGAGCTACTTCTTGTATGTTGACGTCGACGGCTCTACATCAACCGGATACATTGTGAGCGGCATCGGAGCAGAGTATCTTCTGGAGCTCGACGGCTGGAATGGCACAGTGCAGTCGTCTTCGATCATGTACTATTCGGGCGAAGATGACCAATATGACTGGAACTCCTGGGAAAGCGCGGGATCGCTGGTCTTCTCAAAATCCACCAATGAGATCGAGGCAAGCGGAACGCTGATACAGGCAATCGGCGACGATGCGAGGGCGCTGCTCGTCTACAAGGACCAGCAGGAGAGGTCGGCCGTGAGCCATCCCGTGCCTGTCATCGGAGGCCTCCTGGTTGTTCGGCAGGAGCTTGCTCCGGCCGTGGACACGACGGGCATCATCGAAGTGGGGACCTCTGTTCAGCTGCTGAAGCTCACTTTTGCCTGCGAGGGCGCTTCTGGAACCGTTAGCCAGGTCATTCCTACCCTTTCTGGATGCACT
>CAYOXJ010000024.1:0-12686 GCA_964407905.1 uncultured Thermoplasmata archaeon | reverse complement strand
GCGCTCGAGGGACGGCCGATCGTGAAGGGGGACCTAGTCGAGGTGAACATCATGGGCAGGAAGTTCGACCTCGTGGTCCAGAGCTTTCAGCCAGCAGCGGAGGCCGGCGTGATTCAGAGCTTCACCGAGATCAAGATAAGCGAGAGGCCAGCGAAGGAAGAGGTCGCCAAGGGTCCGAAGGTCGCCTACGAGGACATCGGCGGCCTTGCGGAGGAAGTGAACAAGGTCCGGGAGATGATAGAGCTCCCGCTCAGGCATCCTGAGCTTTTCGAGAGGCTTGGCGTAGAGGCACCGAAGGGAGTGCTGCTGCACGGCCCCCCGGGAACTGGCAAGACTCTTCTTGCGAAGGCCGTCGCATCCGAGACCAGCGCGAATTTCAAGTCAATAGGCGGCCCCGAGATCATGAGCAAATTCTACGGCGAGAGCGAGGAGCGCCTGAGGGAGATCTTCAAGGAAGCTTCCGAGAACGCTCCGAGCATCATATTCATCGATGAGATAGACTCGATCGCGCCCAAGAGGGACGAGGTCACGGCGGAGACCGAGAGGCGCGTGGTCGCCCAGCTCCTTGCGCTCATGGACGGGCTTGAGGCGCGGGGCAAGGTGGTCGTCATCGGAGCCACGAACAGGCCGAACGCGCTCGACCCCGCCATCAGAAGGCCGGGCAGGTTCGACAGGGAGATCGAACTCGGCATACCGGACAAGGACGGGAGGCTCGAGATACTCCAGATACACACGAAGGGGATGCCTCTTGCGGACGACGTCGACCTCGTCCAGCTGGCGAGCATGACTCACGGGTATGTGGGGGCTGACCTCGCCGCACTCACCAGGGAGGCCGCGATGCGGGCCTTGAGAAAGGTGCTCCCAAGCATAGACCTCGAGGCCGAGAGCATCCCCGTCGAGGTCCTGAGCAGCCTCAGGGTGACGATGAGCGATTTCACAGACGCGTACAGGGAGATGCAGCCATCGACTCTGAGGGAAGTGCTCCTCGAGTCGCCCAACATCAAATGGGAGGACGTGGGGGGCCTGGAGGAGCCAAAGCAGGAGCTCATGGAGTCCGTCGAGTGGCCTCTGAGGTACGGCACCCTTTTCAAGCATATGAACGCGACGCCGCCAAAAGGAATACTGCTCTACGGGCCGCCCGGAACGGGCAAGACTCTGCTGGCCAAGGCCGTCGCCACGGAGAGCCAGGCCAACTTCATAAGCGTCAAGGGCCCTGAATTCCTGTCCAAGTGGGTGGGCGAGAGCGAGAAGGCCGTGCGCGAGACCTTCAGAAAGGCCCGACAGGCTGCTCCGTGCGTGATCTTCCTGGACGAGATTGACGCGATTGCGCCTGTCAGAGGCGTGTCCGCGGACTCGCATGTGACGGAGCGGGTCATCAGCCAGATCTTGACCGAGATGGACGGGCTGGAGACACTCCACAACGTTGTCGTCATCGCGGCGACAAACAGGCCCGATATTGTGGACCCAGCTCTGCTAAGGCCTGGTAGGTTCGACCGCATGGTGTACATACCACCGCCCGACCTCGAAGCAAGGAAGGAGATACTCAAGATCCATACAAAAGGGAAGCCTCTAGCCGGGGACGTCGATCTGAACAAGCTCGCGGCGAAGATGGACAACTTCACGGGAGCGGAGATAGCGGCGGTCTGCAACGAAGCTGTGATGCTGGCCATACGGGACTATGTGCTCCACGGCGGCGACCTCTCGGATGAGGAGATCAAGAAACGCAAGGTCAACACGAAGTACTTCGAGAAGGCCATGGAGAACGTCGAGCCCATGACGGAAAACGAGCTGCGCAGGTACCAGAAGCTCGCTCCCAACGCCATGTACAGGTGAGGAAGGAATCCTTCAAATCGAACGAAGCAATATGTGATGTGCGAGAAAGGAACGCAATATGACCGTGAACAGGGAGGAGCTGATCTCCAAACTCAGAGAGACGCTGGCGAAGAGCGGGTTCTACGTCTCAGACCCGCACAACATCAGGAGCATCAGCTTTGACATTATCGCGCGCAGAGACAAGCAGCTCCTCATAATGAAGGCCCTTTCTAACATCGATTCGCTCTCCAACGAGGACGCAGAGCAGCTCAGAGTGCTCGCGAATGCGCTCAATGGCTGTCCGTTGGTGATAGGCCTTCATTCTAGCGCTGGGAAGTTGGAGGACGGCATACTGTATTCCAGATTCGGCATCCCGATAATGTCCGAGGTGACCTTCCATGAGACGATGTTGGAGGGCGTCCCGCCATTCGTGTACGCCGCTCCTGGAGGATTGTATGTCAGGCTCGACGGCGAGCTGATCAAGCAGCTGAGGCAGGAGAGGAACATCTCCTTGGGGATGCTGGCCGAGGTCGCTGGCGTCTCTAGAAAGGCCATCCAGATGTACGAGAGCGGCATGGGCGCCATGATCGAGATCGCTGCGAGGATAGAGGAGTTCCTGAACGAGCCGATCGTGGTCCCGCTAAATCCTTTCTCGTACACGATAGAGGTCGAGAAGGCCTTGCGGTCGTTCGACGAGTTCGAGGGCCTCAACAGAGATGTTTTTGAGATGCTCCGCGAGATAGGATACTCAGTGGTGCCAACGATCAGGTGCCCGTTCGACGCCCTCGCAAAGGAAGAGGAGATGCTTCTCCTGACGGGCGTGGGCGAGAATCCACAGATGACGGCAAGGAAGGCAAGGGTTGTCGGGAACATCTCTCGCGTGACCGAGAAGAAGTCGGTCATATTCGTGAAGCAGGAGACGTCCGTCGAGAACATCGACGGCACTCCCCTCATCTCTCGGGACGAGCTGAGGCGGGCGGACGACACGGATGACGTCCTGGAGCTCATTCTGCAGAGGGAGAAGAGGAAGAGGGCATGACCGGTAGCGTCATCGAGGCGGGCGGGTGCAGAATCCATATTCTGCCCGTCATAAAGGGCCTGACCTCAGAGGCCACAAGAGTCAGGGAAGCTTTCGACACAATCAAGCCCGACAAGGTCGCGATATCGCTCTCGAAGGAAGAGGTCGAAGGCCTGAAGGCGATGCCAAGAGACTACGTTCCCGAGCTGTCGCGATACGAAGAGATATATGCTCAAGGCCTCGGCAGATTCGGAGAGGTCGCGGCCCCTCCGCCCTGCTATGTGGCTGCAGTGGAGCTCGCCGACCATGTGGGCCTGTCTCTTGTGCCTGTTGATCTCGATGAGAGCAGCTACACGGAATTGTACTGCGCCGCGGTGTCAGGCTCCGCCCTGTTCAGACACTCGACCAGGACCTGGCTGCTGAAGCTCAGACGCTTTGGCGCGACCACGCCCGAGGAGTTCGTCCTCGCCTGGGACAGGGCCGTCAATGGCCTTCAGGCGTTCCGGACCATAGAGGCGAAGCGCGCGAAGACCATGGCCGATGGCGTGCTCTCCGCAACGAAGGGGTGCAGGAGCCTGCTCGCTGTGATCGAGCTGGAGCGCGCGGACGAGGTGGCGGAGCTGCTCCGGGAGCGTATCCGCTCGGCCCAGAGATGAGAGAAAACGATACGGAAGAGGTTTGTGGGCGGCAACTAGCCTGACGAGTACACGTTCGTCGCCAAAGCGACTACTATTCTCCCGTATCCGTCCTCGAGGCCCTCTATCAGGTCCTTGACCTTGTACCAGAGCCTGTCAGGATAGAGGTTCAGGAAGAAGCCCACCTGGCTGACGAAGTCCGAATCGGAAGTGTAGTTGCATACTAGGATGTCAGAGAACAGGTCTCCGTTGACATCAACCACATCGAATAGGGTCGGTGCAATGCCTGAGAACTCGGTCTCTTTTCCGGAGATCTCGACATAGAACGATGCTATGCCTGTGACCGACCAGCCAGGTATTGCGCTCGTGAACTCGTATGCCTTCCACTCGCCGTTCTTGGCAACCACCGTTTCCAGATGGCCGTCGCTCTTGCCATCGATGTTAGCCCCTCGAACACAGACATACCCGGCCGTGCTCGGGGCCACCTGGTACCTGGACGTCGCATATCCGCCAAATGCTCCAGTGTGTATCGATATGTAGTCGATCCAGAGATTCTCGGCGGATGAGTCGGTGGAGCTGTTGTGGCTGTCGGTGAACCTGATGAACAGCCTCTTGTTCACAGCCGTCGACGGAAGCCTGAAGGAGTAGTTGCGGTCGTCCCCTGAGATCGCGAACATCGGCGTGAATGTGCCGTCCTTGCCGTTCGTGGAGTCGGTCGAGAACCACGCATAGAAGACCTCAGAGCCGCCCGTCACCTTCGCCCACATGTACAGTATCTGGTCAAGCTGCGTCGTCGTGAGGTTGGTCTTCAAGGTGACCTGGAACCATCCGTACGGAGGGGTCGTGTCGCCCACCGCGGTCAGGTTCTCCCTCATCCTCAGATACTGGCCATCCTTCTTCCAGGTCTGGGTCACGCCACCGGATACAATCTGGCCCGCCCTGTTCAGCGGGGCGAAGCTCGAGTCGCACTTTCTCTGAGTGGGGGTCGGGTTGGAGGTGTAGTTATTCACCCACACGCCCCTGACATCGCTCGTTCCAGCCGTGCCAGCATCACCGACAGTGAGTATGTCGAGCATCCCATCTTGGTTCATGTCCTCGATGTCGAAGTCTCTGATGCCCGAGCCTCCTGAGAACGCGGTATCAGTGTCGGGCAAGCGCGCAATCAAGGACGTCGACAGACCCCAGTACTTGAGGTCGTAGACGTAGATCTTGCCGCCAGCCAGGACGATGAGGTCAGCCCTGCCATCACCAGTCATATCCTTCAAGTCAATCTTGCGGACATCTACTGTGAACTTCTTATAGACCTTTGGCGTCATGCCATACGTGTTCTCATAGATCACGATCTTGTTGTCCGATGATGCATACGCGAAGTCCTGGTCGCCATCGGCGTCAATGTCCCCAAAGGCTATCCATTTGATGATGTAGGCGGTGTCGTTGGAGGGCCTGCTGATGGTGCCGAGGTTCTGCCACTCCCCGTTCAGTGTAAGGGAGTTCTTGAACAGGTAGAGCGCATTGCTTGTCTTCTGGCCCATGAGCACGTCCTTGTCGCCATCGTTGTCGATGTCGCCTGCCGCAAGAGCGGTGACCATATAGTCGGGCGTGTTGCTCGGGCTGTTCTCATAGCCCCACATCGTCCGCCTTGTGAAGAAGTTGTTGTTCTCCACGAACAGCAGGTAGTCGAGAACCATGAAGTTGCCATTGCCAGATGCGACCCCCGACGTGCCCAGGATGAAGTCAGACCGGCCATACGCAGCGGTTATGAACACCTGGTGGGAGAGCGAGTACACGCCCTCGTTGGAGTCGCTGAAAGCAGATATGAAGATCGTGTATGCGTTCCTGCCGCCAATCCACATGTCGCCGTTGTTGTACCTCAGGTCTATTTCGAACTTGTAGTAAGTCGCATTATCCCTGCTCATTGCAGTGATCATAGAGCCTGCCGGGGGGACACCGTAGATCTCAGAGCCGCCCCTGAGATCCATAATCCTGATCTCCTCCACATCAGGCGATGGCGACGTCTGTGTGTCCTGCACATTCACGCTCGCGTATATCTTGTAGGTGTCACCGATCAGGGAGTACGCGCTGTCCTTCGTCCCCCAAGGTATCACTCTGGCTGCGTCCTTGTACAAGAATATCTGCGGAACGAAAGCGCCTGCTGGATTGCCAGTCTGGTAGACTGTGATGGTGATATCTGCCTGGAACCTGACCTCGGGGTCTGTCCCCGTCGCCTTGCTCTTCAAACTCACCTTGACCGTGAACGAGCCAGGAATCAACTGGGCTGTGTCGATGCTTCCCTCATATATGGCTGCGCCCGATGCCCCCGCTATCGCGTGGAACGCATCGGCTGCCACTGATGGCGGCCAGTACTCATTCTTCGTCCTAGTGTCGACAACGATCATCTTGTTCTCGCCCATTATGTTCTTCATGACCGTGCTGCCGACTCTGATGTAGGCCTTCTCTCCGAACTCGAAAGTGGTCCTGCGGTCACTGGTGTTCGCAGTCTCGTTGACAACGTCCTCGCCGAAGACGGCCCAGCCCTGTCCCTCGCTGTCGAAGTGCAGGTATGCGGGCAGGCCGTACTCGCCCTGTTGCTCCTGCGGGTTGGGGGCAGGGTAGAGGTTCACATCGGTCGGGAGGATGACAACGGACATCACGAAGGTCGAGACCGAAGTATGTCCAGCCAAGTCGGAAGCATGGATGAACAGGATCGCGCCGTCCAGATCGGAGGCGTCGTACCTGAGCGTGCCCTCATCTCCGGTCATGTTCCAGACCACGAAGTCCCACAAGAACCAGCCATCGCCTGTGATGTTGTCCGGTGCCCTGTGCAGCCCTTCGTCTCCTTCGATCTGAGAAGAATCGAGCCACACGTTGCTCGTATCGAGGTCGTTATCGTTGTCGACGATCTTCACATAGAACGTGAAGTTGTGGTACTCTCTGACGTAGTCAGCGGTAGGAGTCATCGGGTTGGAGTCGACGTATCTCTGCAGGATGCTCGGCGGGTTTCCGCCGCTGCCTCCCGTCACCTGGCTAGACCATATCGCCGTGTCCTTCTCCATATCGTAGACAGTCACGACGATCTTGCTCGTGTACGTGGTGCCCGTCAACACCTTGTACCAGGACACGCCCATTGACCACAACGCGGCACTGAAATCTGTGTCGTTAACCAGATAGTAGACCTTGTTGACGGTGTCCTGCTCAACCATGATCAGGACATTCTTCGCCTTGATCGAGGCCCCACCTGCGTGCGTTACGGTCAGGTTCGCCTGCGCACCCGAGGCCGAGAAGGAAATGCTCGCATCGAAATCCGCCTTCGTAGCCTGCTCAGGCACCGGTATCTGGTTCACGAAGGCGATTATCCCCGTGAACAGGATGACGGTGATCATCAGAATCAGGATGTTGCCGACGACTTCGGACACACCACTGTTCTCTAGCCAAGACTTCCTCTTCCTAACATCGAATCTCATTCTGTCCATCCTCCGACGGGCGGGAGAGAACACTCTGCACTTGCTCCGATTCTACGTGTTGGATTATATATAAACGTGTTGCGGTCATTACCAACTACCGGCGCGCGAAAACGCCGCATTCCAGTCGCCGCGCAATTGGCATTATGATTAAATAAGCACAGGGGCATCTCGCGAATCGATGGCGGAGCCTGGCCAGCTGAGCGTGAACGATAGGGTTCTTCTGCATCTTTCCAGATTTGCATCCGACATGCCCCCAGAGGAGTACCCTCCTGAGAGCACGCAGGCGGGCATAGCGGCAGCAGTGGGCATTTCGCGCACGCACGTGCCGCGCGCAGTGAAAGGGCTGATCAAGGACGGCCTAGCCGAGGAGCTGACCTCGAGGGTGAGGGGTCACGAGAGAAGGATGAATGTTTATGCGCTCACTCGCGAGGGGTTTCGGAAGGCAGATGAGCTCTGGCAGGAAAGCCTAGGGCTCGTGTTCCATGTTCTGAGCGATGGCAACAAGGTTGAGATGTCCGGGAAAGACATCGAGACCCTCGCAGGCAAGAGGAAAGCGATTGCCGCGATCTCACAGATGAGGAATGGCGTGGTCGAAATCGACAGGAGCAGACGACCGCCCGTGCGTGACCTCTCAAACGCCCCTCCTTTGGAGGACTTCTACGGCCGGGAATCCGAGCTGAGATCCATGGATTCCTTCATGGGTTCAGACGCCAGGATGCTCGTGGTGCTCGGAAACCGAGGATACGGAACGACTGCCCTCACAAGGAAGTTCGTCGAGAGCCAAGACGAATCGGATGTGTTCTGGATGCCTCTCTCATCGGACGTCAAGAGCCCGGACCTTCAGAACGCGCTGGTCAGCTTCGGCAGGAGGATCAAGAGGGATATCTCGTCGCCGTGGGATCTTCTGGCGCTCGACAGTGCTCTGGTCGTCTTCGACGGCTACTTCACGGTCAGCGACGAGGTCGTGGAGTTCTTTTCTGCATTGGTCGAGTCGGTCAAGCACGCGAAGGTCATAATCACGGCCAGGGAGGAGACGCCTGCGTACAACTGGTTCTATCAGAAGAAGCATGTGGACTCAGGGCTGATCGAGGAGCTTCGAATACGAGGGCTCGATCCAGACAGCGCGAAATGCCTCCTCGGGAATGACGAGATAGAAAAGGATGCGTTCCGGCGCATCATGATGATGACTCGCGGACAGCCCATGACCCTGAGAATGCTCAGGGAGAAAGACGAGAAGGGCCTGAGGAAGAACACGCTCTTCACGGCCGAGGAAATCCGCTACCTGCTCTTCCTGAGAGACAAATCCGAATGAGGCTGTCACCACTCGATGCCTTGCCTGGCCCGTGCGCCCTTGTCGAATGGGTGCTTCTTGCTCTCTATCACTGAGACGTAGTCTGCACGCTGCAGTAGCTCCTGAGGGGCATTCCTTCCAGTCAGGACGATCTCAACGGCGCCTTCGCAGGAATCCAGGAGCTCGAAGATGTCCTTCACGCTAACGAGGCCGAACGAGGCTGCCAAGTTGATCTCATCCAAAATCAGAAGTTGGCACTTGCCTTGAGCAAGAATCCGACGCGCATGCTCCAGGCCCTTGCGCGCACACTCAATATCCTCCTTGCTCAGTTTCCCAGGTTCTATGAACTTCCCAGTGCCGAACTGCGCGATCTCTATCTCTCTGATGCGCTTGGCTGCGAGAACCTCGCCCGTCGTCTGGCCGGCCTTCATGAACTGAACGATGCAGACCCTGAGCCCGTGGCCCGCGGCCCTCAAGGCGAGACCAAATGCAGCAGTTGTCTTTCCTCTTCCAGGTCCCGTGATGACATGGATCTTGCCGAGCCCAGATGCTGCTGACATCGAGACCATTAGCGCTGTGCAACTAGAAATCGCTAACCCAAGCTGTTCTGGCCACTTTCCTGCCTTCCGCGCTCGTCAGGGAGCGAGAACTCGCGCTCCAGAAACCCCAGCTGCTGAGTCTCCAACGTACGAGGATCGACAGGGACGAGCAGATACGAACCTGACATGGCCACCTCCTCGTTCGTGAGCTGAACGGCTTTCATCACGGGGCCAAAGCCATTTTCCGTTATGAGGTACTCGAGCCCGTCGAGGAGCACTGCGGATCCGGGGTTCGCCTTGATGAAATCCGAGATGGTGCTGTGTATCTTCATGAGACGAGTGGGCTCGAGGCTGATGACTCCGCCAGTGGGCTTTGTGCTCTTGGCGATCCACATGATTGGGCAGTCCAAGCTGTGCAGCTGTTGCACCCGGTTCGGATGGGTGCGCGTTATGACCAGACCACGCCTGCCCTCTGCGAGGAGCTTCTTGAACACCTCGAAAGCGCGGACCACCCCTCTATCCGTGAACAGATAGGAGCTCCCGCTCTTGAGGGCAGGCTCTTCCTCACCATTCATGAACCCTGTCTACCTCAGGCCTGCCTGAACGGCCAGCCCCTCGTCAGTTATGTCAATCAGCTGCCTACCCGTGGTGTGCTTCGTGCCTCGCATCTTGAGCACCTCGAGGAACTTGCGCCTCACCTTCTCCTCCTCAGGATACGACAGCATTATGACACCGTCCACCATGTAGGATTCCTGGCTGTGCGAGATGTCATCATAGGACATCTCGGCCGTGACAATCGCGAGGCAGTTGAACGCCTTGAGATATGCGAACAGTTCGTGCATGAACTCTCGGGTCTCGCCCCTCCATTGAAGCATGTCTGTCATCGGTGTGATGGGGTCGACAGCTATCCGAAGAGGAGAGTACTGCTCAATCTTCTTCTTGATTATGTTCAGCATGTCGGTCGGGTTCTTCATCAGCGTTGGCCCTATGTCTATGAAATTGACGACGCCCTTCTCAACCAGCTCTTGGTTGTAGAACGAGAATGTCGAGAGGAATTTCTGAACGAGCCACTGCGGCTCGGATATCGCGGTGATGTAAAGCCCCTTCTCGCCCTCGCGCGCCCCATGGAAGAGGCTCTGAACCGCCAGGGTTGTCTTCCCTGTGCCAGGTTCGCCAGCCACCAGAATCGAGGAAGGGAACGGGAACCCGCCCTGGAGCATGCCATCGAGGCCGGGTATGCCCGTAGTCTTCCGAGTCATCTCAGAGCACCTCCGTATCGATCACGAACACGCACTTGTCGTCTCCCTTGGACATGCATCTTCGCTCGTGGCAATACACATCCTTTCCAGAGCGCTCCTCGAAAACCTTTGCGAGGATCCCCCTGAGCATGTGGCACGTGGGGGAATCGGAATTGGATGCCTCGATCGAGCCCGTTACAGTGATGGTGTCGCCTTCGAAGACAATGTCCGTAGCCCAGCCCTCCTTGATCATTGCTTCCCTAATCCGCACGAGGTCCGTTCCCGCAACTCTGATTAGCCTGTCGCCCATGATCCGGCCGCTCCTGTAGAACATGCCGTGAGATGCGAAGGTCATGACGGTCTCATACAGCCTCTTGATCTCCACGAGCTCCTCTTTTCGGAGCTTGATCGCGCGCTCTGGTTGCTCCATAACACCCACCTGGTCTTCGGGAGGGGCGCTTATCAGTAAGTCTAGACTTATATCTTTTGGTGCGCACCCAGATTGGTCACTGGCGACTGCCAGACAGCTTAATCTACAAGCTTATGCTACTGGATGGTCGTGCTCGAGGTTGAGTCGAAATTTCATTCCCCGGGAAACGAGAAGGTTGAGAGGAATTTGATTCGCCTCGGAGCGAGAAGAATCTCTGAGGAGATCATGGAAGACGTCTATTTCTCGCACCCTTCAAGGGACTTCTCAAAGACCGATGAGGCACTTAGGCTCAGAAGAACGAACAATGCCTCTGAGCTCACATACAAAGGCCCGAGGATGAAATGCGAAAACGCGAAGGCGCGAGAGGAGATAACGCTGAGAACGGAGAATCCGCTCGCAGCTCAGAGAATCATCGAGAGACTCGGATTCACGGAGTTCTTCACAATCAAGAAGAGACGAACGAGCTACATGCTAGGCGAGCTACGAGTCGAAGTGGACGACGTGGATGGTCTTGGTGAGTTCGTCGAGCTCGAAGCCCTGACCGAATCACCGGAAAGATCAACGCAGCTGATCGAGCTCGCACGCAAGGAGCTTGAGCTCGATAGGCTCGAACAGAGGACATATCTCGAGCTCATGATCGAGAAGACTGATGGCTCAAGAAATAAAGCATGAAGAAACCGGGATGGCGAAGTGCAGACTTCGCCATCCTGTTCAGACCGTCACAGCTTTCTGGCCTCCGAACGCCCGATCTCAGAGCTTGTTTATCTTCTCGGTCACGAATGCCTTTATGTTCGGGTCGTCCGGGATGGTTATCGACTTCTTGTACTTCTCGCTTCCATCCGGAAGGAAGTAACCCCTGGACACTGAGATGAATTCGCTGTCACCTTCGTCAGTTATCGCCTTCTTCCTCGCAACTTCCAAGAAATTGTTCTTCCCAAACGGGATCTTCTCGGCGCTCAACGTCTCGAACCGCACCTTTGTCTCCTTCTCATCATCCATTCGGTTGCCTCCCTGTATTAGGCGGGTCGAAAATATTGTTGATTGATATAAACGTTCCTCGGTATCAGACAGGAAACATCATCCATTGGAGCAATCTGGAATACGATAATGTAATATAGAGTGCACACGGTATTCGCGAGGCGTGATTGGGAATGCGGGGCCAGCAACCCCTCCCGATTCTCAAGAGCACTGCACGAATTGCGGGGCCTTGATTCCGCGCGACGGGAGATTTTGCCAGAATTGCGGCGCGTTCAGACCGCCGCCCGCAGCCGTGGCTCCGCCCTATGCGACCTATCAGCCGACATGGACCACGGTGCCCGTGAGTCGTCCTCCTCCCAAGCCGAAGATGGCCTGGCGAGAGCTGGTGAAGGCGCTGATGGCGGTCGCGATGATCACGTTCATCTTGCAGACAATCCTGGCAATTGCCATACTGATTTATGGCGTCCATCTGGTCTGGCCAGACATCCTGAACGGGGCAAACGATTTGTCACGCACCAGCTTATACCTCGTGCTCCCGATGCTTGTGCCCATCGTGACCCTGTCGGGCTACTCCATGCTGGCATATTATATGTTTCTCGTCGTTGCGATATTAGCAAGCTGCTCTTGGGTGTTCTTCACGAGCGCGCCCACCTTCGCGAAGGAGTTGGTCGGCAAGGCGAAATCGCGGGAACACAGCCCGATCTTCGACATCTGCGGGCTGACTTTCGCCCTGCTCTCGATCAACTTCGTCATCATTCTCTTGGCGGACGTCACAACAACGGGAGGAACGACGAGGTCGGTGTCTTGGTTCCTGTTCCATCTCGCAAGCGCATCAGTCTGGGAGGAGATTGCTGTCAGGGTCCTGCTCATAGGAGCCCCCCTCATTTTTGTCGATCTCGTGCGCAGGAAGATGCAGACTAGATGGTATGCATACTTCCTGGGAGGGAAGTTCGAGTTCGGGATCCCCGAGACGATCCTGGTGATCGTGAGTTCAGCCATGTTCGGATACGCTCATTTCCTCGGAGGTTGGGGCGCATGGAAGATACCAGCAACCGGCATTGCCGGAATCGCCTTCGGATATCTCTTTCTCAAGTACGGCCTCGCCGCAGCTATCACCTACCACTTCGCATGGGACTACCTTGGCATGCCCTCCAGCGTCTTCGATTCCTTTGCGTTTGGATTTCTTACGGTGCTCGCCATCCTGGCATGGGTAGGACTCGCCGCGATCATCCTGGGCGGCTGCGTGCTGCTCGTGGGCTGGTACCGTTAGGGGCACGGCATGAC
>CAYOXJ010000023.1:9774-12995 GCA_964407905.1 uncultured Thermoplasmata archaeon | reverse complement strand
CTGGAGTTCCAGCTGTCGGGGAAGCTCGAGCACATCGCCAAGAACCTGGACGGGATCGAGGTCGACATACAACATGAGCTGGAGCACCGCTGGAAGGAGATCCAATCATATCTCTCGGACTTCCTCGCGTCGCAGGGCATGGACGGCGTTTCAGCGAAGGAGATGGCCATATTCCCAGGCATGGAGCTAATGTCGGCGTTGTTCTATGTCGAGGAGTTCTACAATAGCAGGCAGTACGACGTCGTGATCATGGACACGGCGCCGACGGCCGATACCCTTCGCCTCCTGGCGTTTCCCGACACCGCCAACTGGTATTTCGACAAGCTGTTCCACATGGTCAGGAACGTGATCAAGGTTGCAAGGGCGACTGTTGGGAAACTCATCTCCACGCCCCTTCCTTCCGACAGGTTCCTCTCCGACCTCGAGAACCTGAGGGAGAGGCTCGGAAGGGTCAGAGATATCCTCTCCGACCCGGAAATGACGTCTGTACGCCTTGTCATCAACCCAGAGAAGATGGTCATCACGGAGACGCAGAGGGCATACACCTACCTCTGCCTGTACGGGTACACTGTAGAAAGCATCGTGGTCAACAGGATAATCCCGGATGGCGCAGGGGACGGCTTCTTCGAGGAAAAGCTCAAGGAACAGCGCAGGCACATGGCAACGATCGAAGAAGCTTTCTCGCCCCTTACGATGCTCAGAGCCTCGCTCATGCCGCGTGAAGTGGTCGGCAGGAAAGTGCTCGAGATGCTCGCAGACGAGCTCTTCGACAAGTCTGACCCGACTGTGACCTACTCGAAGGAGTCCCCCATGAAGATCTACGAGGAGAATGGCACGAGCATTCTCGCGCTGAAACTGCCTTTTGCGACGGACCAGAAAGTAGAGCTATATACACGCAGAGACGATTTGACGCTGCACGTGGGGGCGTTCAAGAAGTCCATCACACTGCCGCATACGATGGCCAACAAGAAGGTGCTTGGTGCAGAGCTGGAGAACGGATGGCTGAGAATCAGATTCGAGGGTGAGGAGATTGGTGAGAGAAAAGGTAGGAAAGGGCGTCGAGGCCGCAAAGCGTCTAGAAAGGCATCTTGAAGAGATCGCTACGAAGGTGGCAACAAAAGACACGATGACACATTTCGTCAACGCTGGCATGGAGATCGTGCAGGCCGCGAACGCGGCGATGAAGCAGTTCGAGGTTCCCGAGGAGACGAAACTGAGGATCCACAGGGCAGAGAGGGAAGTCCTGCTAGCAGTCAAGAGCGCTATCGAGGTCGTCATCGAGGAGATAGACAAGGAGATGGCGCCCAAGAAGGCGGAGCTGAAGAAGATCGAGATCAAGCGAAAATCGAAGAAGTGATTCGAGAACAGCTGACTGAAAGCCACACATCTTTTCTAGATGTATTTCGTTACTGAGCACCAGCTTCGCTTGAGAGGGGGGTTTAACAAGTATGGTCAAGATGTTGGTCCCATATCCTGACAGATGTACTGGCTGTAGGTTCTGCGAGATGGCCTGCACAATCTACCACGATGGAGTTGTGAACCACGCAGACGCGAGGCTTCAGGTGCACCGGAGAGACGTCAAGACGGATTTTCCATCGGTCTGCACGCACTGCGTCTCCTGCGGCGAGGACTGCTGCGTGCTGCACTGTCCCGTCGAGGCGATCAAGAAGGAGAACGGGATGGTGTATGTGAACGAGGACGAGTGCACGGCATGCGGGGACTGCGTCGAGGTCTGTCCGTTCGGAGTGATGAGGATGGAGGAGAGGGCCTTCAACTGTGATCTGTGCGGAGGCGATCCTACCTGCGTGAAGTTCTGCCCGATGAAGGCAATAGTGTACGAGGAGCCAAAGCCTGAGCAGTATGAGCTCGTCAAGAAGATGCTGAAGGAGGAGCCCCAATGAAGGGCTACACTGGCAAGATCCTCAAGGTCGACCTCACGGAGGAGAAGCCCCACGTCAGGACCTTCGACGAGAAATACGTCCGCAAATACCTCGGAGGCCAGGGATTCTGCGTCGAGCTCGTGTACCACGGTGTCCCCAAAGGCGTCGATGCGTTTGACCCCAAGAACGTGCTCGCGATGGCCGGGGGCCTGTTCGACGGATTTCCCGTGGGCACGGGCGGCAAAGTTGCGTTCGCAGCGAAATCGCCTGCGACAGGAACGCTGGCGGAGAGCATCATGGGCGGTTCCATCGGGCCGGAGCTGAAACACGCAGGATACGATGCGCTCGAGATGGTGGGAAAGGCGGAGAAGCCCTCGTACATATTCATCGATAACGACACGGTCGAGGTGAACGAAGCGGACGACCTCTGGGGAAAGGACACTAGACAGACAGCCGATGCCCTGAAGAGACGCCATGGCTGGGATGTCAAGGTTGCATGCATAGGCCCAGCAGGCGAGAAACTGTCCAAGATCGCCTGCATCGACTGCGACGAGAGACAGGCTGGGAGAGCTGGTCTGGGCGCGGTCATGGGCTCGAAGAATCTGAAAGCGATAGTCGTGCGAGGAACCAATGACCTCGTCCCGGCGAACCCGAAGAAGCTCTTGGACCTCGCGCTGCACTATCAGAAGGTCTACGAGGCAGCTGGGTCGTTCGTCGAGGACACGAAGTACGGCACTGGCGAGTTTCTTGGCTGGGTGAACAAGGAGAGGGGCGTGTTCCCAACACGGAACTGGCAGGAGGCTGTGTTCGCGGAACGTGAGAAGATAGATCCTTACTACTGGGCCACGAGATATGTGAGCAAGAACAAGGCGTGCTTCGCATGCACAAAGCCCTGCGGCAAGCTATTCGAGGTGAAAGAGGGCAAGTTCAAAGGGGTCGCCGTTGACGGCGTCGAGTATGAGACTCTGTACGCTCTCGGAGGGGCCTGCGGCAATCCGGACGTCGAGTCCGTCGCAAGGGCGAACGAGTTGTGCGACATCTACGGCATGGATACGATATCGGCGGGCGTCACCGTCGGCTTCGCGATGGAATTGATGCAGCGCGGGATCATTACTGAGAAGGATGTTGGCTTCAGGCTCACATGGGACAACGCATCCGATGCGGTGCCGAGGATGATCGAGCTGATGGGCAGGAGAGAGGGGTTCGGAGACGTTCTTGCGGACGGAGTCAGGGTCGCGGCCAAGAAGATCGGCAAGGGAGCTGAAAGATACGCCATTCACACGAAGGGCATGGAGCCGCCTGCGTACGATGTCCGAGGGATGAAGGGTCACGGGCTGGCAT
>CAYOXJ010000023.1:0-9674 GCA_964407905.1 uncultured Thermoplasmata archaeon | reverse complement strand
GGCATGGAGCCGCCTGCGTACGATGTCCGAGGGATGAAGGGTCACGGGCTGGCATACATGACATCGACAAGGGGCGCATGCCACCTGAGGGCGGGATTCTATGCGCCCGAGCTCGTCGGCAAGTTCTGGAAATGGGTGGGAATAGACAGGTTCTCCCCTGCGGGCAAGGGCGCGATGGTCGCACAGATGGAGAACTTCATGTGCGTCTACGACTCGGTCGGCCTCTGCAAGTTCTCGCGAGGGTTCTATCTGATCGCGAAGCTGCTCGAGGTAATCGAGGCCATCACTGGGCTGAAGTTCACGGAGGACGAGCTGCTCAAGATCGGCGAGAGGATACACAACATGAAGGGCAGCTTCAACGCCAACGAAGGGATGACCAGGAAGGACTGGCTGCTCCCGCCAAGGATAACTGAAGAGCCAATCCCAGATGGTCCATCGAAGGGGCACAAGATATCGGTCGACGAGATGAACGTGATGCTCGACGACTACATGAAAGCCCGCGGCTGGACAAAAGACGGGGTCCCGACACCAGAGAAACTGAAGGAACTGGACATAGGGTAGTCGCGAGATGTCTGAGATGAAATGAGCTGGTCGGGAGCCCTTCACCTTCTGGCTGCACCGCTCAAATCAGTCTGATCGTGTCAGCGAGCTCGTCAAGCTTTTTCAGAGCGACATTCGCATCGCCTTTCTTGCCGACGACACAGACGATCAGAGCCTTCCTGCCTGCACCAACAAGAACCATTCTCGCGTCCTCGCTCTCAACGACCACGTGCTGAGGCGTAGAAATGCGCAGCTCCGAGTGAGCGGTCGACGCAGCGCCCAGCAGCGTGGCGCACATGATTCCGAAGGTCTCCATTGACACGCCATCTGGTACATCAGCGGCAATGATCAATCCGTCCCTGCTTATCACGGCTGAGGCGATCGCGCCGCAGCTCTGTCTCAGCCCCCTCAGGGCAGGCTTGAGCTCCATGCTACTCCACTCCGATAGGCTCGACCTTGAACACGCAGTGCTTGTCGCCCTTGCTCGCGCACTCGATCTCCTCGCAATGCAGTCTGCGGTGTGTCTGGGCCTCGTAGATCTTCCTCACGATTCCTCTCAGGCGATGACATGTTATGCTGTCCCCTTGGGTCGCCTCGATTGATCCTTCGGCGACTGCTGTCGACTCCTCAAAGACGATGTTGTCCACCCATCCTCTTGCACGCAACAGGTTACCGCAGATCTCGAAGTACTTCTCTGGCTCCTGAAGAGCGATCTTCGCTATCTCCTCGCCCAGAATCATTCCCTCCCTGAAGAAGAGACCGTAACAAGCCTGTGACATGACCCCCTCGTAGAGCTTTCTGATCTCCTCAAACTCGGACTGAGAGAGCTTGACGAACTTCATGGCCCCTGTGGATTCGTATGGTGGATATTTAAGGTTTGGTGCATGGCAATCTTGCCAGACTCGCACACGACGGCAATATCTGATTCAATGGCTCATATGCCCTGAGCTGAGCGCTGGAAGTGCACGGGCTTCCGACATCGTCGGTCGAAGCTAGTCCTCTTCAAAGCCCTTCTTCTTGGACATCTTTCTGAAGGCCAATATCGCTCCAACGGCGACGACCGCGATCGCGCCAAGGCCGATTGCGAAATACAGCGTCGTTGAACGCCCGCCGGTTTTCAGCGGGATGAGGTCGAAGTACAGTGGGTTGCCCGTCCAGAAGGCGTCCACGCTTCTTCCTGGGTGCGCTTCCCAATCGCCCCACCCGCTGAAAGTCTCGTTGCTCCAAGCGTATGTCTGGTACGGGTACGCCAGTATGATATAGGAGGCATCTCTGTAGTGGATGCGCTGGCAGTTGTCCACGTACTCCTTCCGCTTGTCGTGATCGGCCTCCTTGACCGAATTGGTGTAGTTCGCCTCGTACTCAGGACTGGTATACATGTTGTCGTTCCAGCCGTCCCAGGCCTTCTCTGACATGCAGAAGAGCATGAAGTTCGGGTCGGGATCGTCGCTCCAGAAGTAGATCATGGTGTCATAGGTGTACGTGTAGGCGATGGTGGCCATGGTTGCCTCATTCATCTGCTCTATTTCCAGATCCACGCCCACCTCATTCCAGACCTGGTCGAGATACATTGCGATGTCCTTCTCCTCGGGGAACTCTCGCCGTGTCATCATCTCGAACTTGAGCTCCGTGAGCTCGCTCACCCAGTTCTGCTGTACCGCAAGGCTTTGATCCGTCGCCTCCCTGATGCCGTCATGGTCGACATCTATGTATCCTGCGCTCTCGAGCAGAGTGCGTGCGGCGTCGAGGTCGAACTCGAACAGCTCATCAGCTGTCGGCTCGTAATGCCACACGGGGTCGATAGGAGAGACGAGAGTAGTGCCCACCTCCCCATACCCCATGTAGAAGTTCTGGACGATATGGGACTTGTTCGTGGCCATGGCCAAAGCATGTCTTACTGCGGGGTCCAGCCTAGCTGGATTCGGACCGTCATTGGCCATGTTGAAGGCGACCTCGGTCCAGTACTGCGTCACGGTCAGGCCGTCATAGGTGACGAATCCCTTCAATTCGCCAGAGGAGACGGCCCTGTCAACCTCCTTGTATTCGTGGGGCGGGAATTTGGCGACATCGATGTCACCGCCTTCCAGCGCCAGCCTCATGGCCGTGGCGTCATCGTAGAAGTACATCCTGATCTTGTCGAAGTGGATCTCCCATCCCCTTTCGGCTTTCCAGTGATAGTCCGGATTCTTGACCAGGGTGAGGTAGTCTCCGCCAAGCCACTCATCATAGATCCCCTTGGGGGCCATGAAGGGGCCGGTGCCCACGATCGGATACTTCTCACCCCCAAACACGCCATTCCAGTTGAACGCGATGTCATAGGGTGAGATGCTCTGCAACTTGTGCTTCGGCAGTATTGGTATGGCCAGGAGGTATGCGTAGACCGCCGGGAACGCCTCGCCCGTCAACCGATCATAGAAGTGTATGCGGACTGTGTAGTCCCCGATCTTTTCGGCATAGTGCATCCAGTAGGTGTAGGGCTGGTAAGCCCACATCGAATCATAGTTGTCTGCATTCAGATTCAGGGTGAACACGACGTCCTCTGCTGTCAAAGGTTCCTTGTCATGCCAGGTGGCGTTCCTGCTTATCTCGTACTGCCAGACGGAGTAGAACGGCTCGCCGGTCTGGACAAGCTGCGGATCTGTCTCAGGAACAGGCCACCATGAAGTGGCGAGGTTCTCATCGACCGTGAAGTCGTTCCCCACGCAGTTCAGCGCATCATACACCAGACCATAGAATACGTATGACGCATCGTTGAGACCGATCAATGGGTTCAGGGTATCGACACCCTGCATGAAGCCCATGCGCAGGACGGTCTCGCCATCGGCTGCATCAGCCGCCCCTATGATGCCAATGGTCGCGCCAACCGGCACCGAGAGAATCGCTGCTATCAGAATTGCAGTGCTCACCAAGATTAGTCTTGAGCCGCTCTCGCTCGTCTTCCCACTCCTCAACCTCTCTAGAACCCGGACGCATGTCAAAAGCATCCGCAGGTTCGTGCTGCTGACGTACTGCATTGTATATTTCCGTTTCGATAACTGCAGAGAAACATGCAGTTCTCGAAGGACCAGTTCGCAGCCTGCGCTGACTGTAAAGACTTTTATGGCCGTTATCCTATCCAGCCGGGCGAGCACGATGTTCTCGGACAAGGATGGCGAGCTGGCGGTGAGAATCGCGAGAGCCGTCGTCGACAGCCATGTCAAGCGCGAGAAGCCGCCTGGCTTCGATGTGCCTCCGATCTTCAAGGAGAACTCCGGTGTGTTCGTCACCCTCACGACATATCCCGATGACAATCTCAGAGGCTGCATCGGCTACCCGGAACCGGTCATGCCCCTAATCGACGCAATAAAGGATTCCGCGGTAAGCGCGAGCTCACGCGACCCTAGGTTTCCGCCAGTGAAACCAGAGGAACTGAAGAAGATAAAGGTGGAGGTCAGCCTGCTCACGCCGCCCGCGGAGGTGATTGTGAAGAGCCCAAGGGAGTTCGTGAAGAATATCAAGGTGGGCGAGGACGGGCTGATAATTCAGAGGGGATGGGCAAGGGGACTTCTTCTGCCGCAGGTGCCCATCGAATGGGGGTGGGACGAGGAAGAATTCCTGTGCCAGACTTGCATCAAGGCGGGCCTGATGCCTGATTCGTGGCTGCAGGAAGGCACCAAGCTGTTCAAGTTCCAGGCCGAGGTCTTCTCCGAGGAAAAGCCCGGCGGGGACGTGAAGCGAAGGAAGCTCAGTGAAGATCATGGAAGTTGTCGTCGAGGGTAACTGCTACGTCTCCGACAGATTCGAGAGGTGCTGCGTGGGCATCGAGAACGGCAGGATAGTGAGGATAGCGAAGATCCTCGAGGCCGAGAGGGTTTACCGGTTCAACAACAAGATCGTCCTGCCAGCAGCAATTGATGCTCATGTGCACTTCCGAGATCCTGGCATGACGGACAAGGAGGACTTCGGCACGGGATCGCTCGCCGCCCTTCATGGCGGGGTGACGTGTGCTTTCGACATGCCCAACACGCTGCCTCCGACGACGTCTATCTCCGCCCTGAGAGAGAAGAAGAAGATCGCGTCGTCCAAGAGCCACTGTGACTTCGGCCTCTTTGCGGGTGTGACTTCTGGCATCGATGTGAGCTCGCTAGCGAAGGAGGCAATAGGGTTCAAACTGTACATGGCGGGAACCACAGGCGACCTCGCTGTGCCCTCACTGGAGAACCTGAAGAATGAGCTTACGGAGATCGCCAGAACGGGCAAAGTGCTTGCAGTCCATGCCGAGGACGAGAGGCTCAGGAAGAAGGAGGTCGCCCAGTCGCTCGAGGACCACCTGAAGAACAGGAACAACGACTGCGAGGGCAGCGCCATCAGAAAGGTGAAGGAGGCGGCGAAGGACTGCAGACTTCACATTTGCCATGTCTCAGCGAGAGAGTCATTGCCGCTCGTCGTGGACGTCCATGGGCTCACGAGCGAGGTCACGCCCCACCACCTTCTGCTCGACAAAGAGAGCAAGCTCGGCACTCTGGCAAAGGTGAACCCGCCGCTGAGGAGGAGGGAAGACAGGTTCGCGTTGTTTCAGGCGCTGAAGAATGGCTCGTTCGACTTGATAGCGTCGGACCACGCCCCTCACACGCTCGATCAGAAGCAGGAGGACTTCGACTACGCCCCGAGCGGCATGCCGGGCGTTGAGACGATGGTCCCGCTCCTTCTGCACCTCGTCGACGAGAAGCACCTCACCATCGAAGGAGTCCTGAGACGGGTTTGCTCAAGGCCCGGAGAGCTGTTCGGTGTTCCGAAGGGCAGAATCGCTGAGGGCTACGACGCGGATCTCATGGTTGTGGACATGTCTGCAAGTGCGCCTATCAAAGCCGACCGCTTGAACTCGAAATGCGGCTGGTCGGCCTACGAGGGGATGCCCGCGATATTCCCGGCGGCCGTGTTTCTCAGGGGCCAGCTCATGATTGAGAACGACAATCTCGTCGGAGAGAGGACCGGAAGGGACGTCCTTGACCAGACCAGGCAGGCCTGACGACGGCATCGAAATGGATCTGTCTGAGCTTCACGGCCGCACATATAGATGTGTTGACCGGTGCGCATTGTGCTGTCTCTGCCAGCCGGAGCTGCTCCCTGACGAAGAGAAGAACTTCAGGGAGACGATCGGACTCGCCGAGGGCGTCACAGAGAGGCACGTATCGCCGGATGTTAAAGGGGCAGCGATAAAGCTCAGAGGTGCACATGGCGCCTGCTATTTTCTGAAGGACAGAAGGTGCAGGATCTATCAGGACAGGCCGCACTTCTGTCGGTCGTTCCCGCTGAATGTGTTCGTGGGATGGAGGATACAGCTCAATGCCAATCTGTCTTGCAGAGGGATAGGCCTGAAGGGCGAGGGCCTCGAGGACTTCGGAAGAAACCTGCTGTCCGAATATGGTAGGGATAGGCTCAGGTCAGAGCTCGAGGAGGCACGGAACGTCTTCACTCAGTTCATCAAGAACTGCAGGAGCACATGGGTTTCGCAGTCGTTCTCTTCGGTCAGGACCGCAGGGGAAGCATTGAGCGACGAGCTTCTGGACACCCTCGGCCTGAGCAGATTGCTTACATACGCCGAACAGGCAAGGACCGCTCAGAATGCGTCTCCAAGAAGCATCGTGAGACAAGTCCGCAGAACCGAGCCTGAGATAGATGTCGCAGAACGTGCGCTGATCGATGGCGCGGAGCTGTTCGACCTGCCCGACCTGAGCCTCCTGCCGATATACATCGACGAGAGGCTCGAATGGAAGCTGTTCAGGCTCGTCGGAAAGGAAATTGCTGGCTTCATCCTCATGGAGGATGGCACGACAGAGGAGTTCTCAAGAATCAGTCCTTCTGAGGTTGACCTGCTGCCCATGGATTCAGAAGCTAGAGCTGCTCTGAGGGGGTATCTACGGCTTGTTAACAACAGAGATTGCTTCATGGGACATGCGGCATACCTGTGCGATTCTGAAGGATACGCATACAATTTCGCCCAGGTCTATCTGGGCGCGCTGGCGACGAACTCAATGGACCTGTGGTGGCGTTCGTCGCTCCTGGCAACCATCGACGGCAAGGACCTCCTTAGAGAGAAGGAGATCAGAGAAGGCATCGTCTTCTTCGACATGGACCTGCTGGACCTGCCTACGATCGGGGCCTTCATATGAGCCGATCACTCCATCTCGGAGGCAACAAACTGCACAAAGACTGACGGTAGTGGGTTCCGACAGGAGCGATGTCCGCTGGTGCCCCCTCGGAGGTTCGTTACGGTTTTCGTCTCTATCGTTGTCGATTTTTGTTCTGTTCGAACAGAGGGCAGCGAAAGCGTTATCAATCCGAATCTGTTGTAGTCTTTTCGAACGTTTTAGGGGGAAGCACGCTTGCCGGACAAACAAACCGCAGTCATGCTAGACAAGAATGACAAGATAATCTTGAAAATGCTTCAAGAGGACTGCAACGTCAGCCTCAAGAAGATAGGCGAGAAGACGGGCCTCTCCTCGTCCACGGTGCACTACAGGGTGAACCGATTGATGGATGAGGGTGTCATCACCGGTTTCAAGGCATCGGTGGACCCGCTCAAGGTCGGCAAGGAGATCCTTGCGATATCCCTCGTGACTGGCAGATATGGTCCGGAGTACTCCAAGAAGATCGGGGAGAAGATAGCCAAGATACCAGGCGTATGGGCAGTTTACTTCCTGCTCGGGAACATCGACTTCGCGGTTCTCCTGCGGGCATCATCAAGGGAAGAGCTGAAGGACATCGTGGACTCGTTCATCAAGATCGAGGAGGTTGAGAGGAGCAACACCTACCTCATCCTCGAAAGGCTGAAGGAAGACACCACGGTTCAGCTCTGATATCCTCGTCAGCAAGAGCTTGACGGACGAGCAGCCAGCAACGAAATCTGGCTCGATGTTCAACCACAAAGGTTTAAGTACGGTTCCTGTTATCAGGCAATTGGTGACATGATTTGATGAAACCACTGGCTGTTCTGAACAAGTCGATCAACCAGCAGGTCATTGTAGAGCTGAAGGGGAAGAGGGGGTACCGCGGCATTCTTGACGGTTACGACCCACACATGAACCTCGTCCTCAAGAACGTGGAAGAGATATTCGAGAACCAAGTCGTCCGGAAGATCGAGTCAACGATCGTCCGCGGAGACAATGTCATCTACATTTCACCTTGAGGTAGGACCTGATGTCCAAGGGAACTCCATCGATGGGCAAGCGCAGCAGCAAGAGGACGCACATCGTGTGCAGGCGCTGCGGAAAGCGGTCGTTCCATGTGAGGCATAGGGTCTGTGCCTCATGCGGGTTCGGAGCAACTGCCAAGTTGAGGCACTATAACTGGGCGAAACTGCATTGACAAATTCGTTCCTAAAGAGGGGGTCGAGGTCTGGAGCCTGAGCACCCGCAGGAGGAGTGCGGAGTTTTCGCCATATCTTCCATTTCGGGCGTCTCAGTGGATATCTTCTACGCGCTACGTGTGCTGCAACACAGAGGCCAGGAATCCGCGGGCATAGGGGTCTTCAGCAACGGCATCAAGTGCATCAAGGGCATGGGCCTCGCACATCAGGCCCTGAAGGCGGACGATGTGAGGAACCTGAAGGGCGAGATGGGCATCGGCCACGTCAGATACTCGACCTTCGGCACCTCGACAATTGAAAACGCTCAGCCGATAGTCGTGTCCACGAACTATGGAGACATAGCGCTCGCGCACAACGGTGAGATCGTAAACGCTGGCGCGATAATGGACGAGCTGAAGAAGAAGGGCTGGGCGTTCATAACATCCTCGGATTCCGAGATCGCCGTCAGACTGCTGGCAAATGATATTGCTAACACGGGGGATCCCGTAAGATCCCTCAAGAACCTCATGTCGATGATCCAGGGCTCTTTCTCGATGACCATAATGATTGACAACCGTGTCTTCGCCATAAGGGATCCATTGGGCATCCGGCCTCTCTGCATCGGCCGCACAAAGAGCGGCTTCGCGGCTGCATCGGAGAGCGTCGTGTTCGACACCCTGGGAGGGGAATTCCTCAGGGACGTCGAGCCCGGAGAGATAGTGGAGCTCCTGCCAGGAGAGGCGAAGTCCATCAAGACAGGCCTCGCGAAGGGCAGGGCGCACTGCATGTTCGAATGGGTGTACATTGCGAGGGCGGATTCCACGATCGAGGGCAGGCTCGTATACGAGGTCAGGCGGAAGATCGGGCAGAGACTCGCGAAAGAGCAGCCCGTGGATGCAGATGTCGTCGTTCCGATCCCTGACTCTGGCAGATCCCATGCAATCGGCTACTCCGAGGAATCCGGAATCAGGTACTCTGAGGGATTGATGAAGAACAGATATGTCGAGCGCACTTTCATCATGCCAGAGCAGGCTGAGAGGACGACCAGCGTCATGCTGAAGCTCAACCCGCTCAAGAGCGTGATCAAGGACAAGAGAGTCGTCCTCGTGGACGATTCAATCGTCCGGGGGACCACGATCAGGCAGATCGTGCAGCTCGTGAGGAATGCGGGTGCTAAGGAGGTCCACGTGAGGATAGGCTCTCCTCCGATCAGAGCTCCCTGTTACTTCGGGATCGACATGAAAACGAGGGAGCAGTTCGCGGCCACGGGCAGGACAGTCGAACAGATCGCCAAGATGATCACCGCGAACAGCCTTGGCTACATCTCCGTCGATGGGCTCGTCGAATCGATCGGCTTGCCTTCGAGCGACCTGTGTCTCGCATGTCTCACCGAAGAGTATCCGATGGCGGTGCCCGGTGAGAAGGTAAGGTACCAGAAGAAGCTGGACATGTACGCCTGAACCGTTCTTCCCGTTGGCAATCTTTAACTAGGTCTACCATATACATCGCGTTCGCTCACGGGCCGGTAGATCAGCGGAAGATCGCCCGCTTGGCATGCGGGAGGTCGCGAGTTCAAATCTCGCCCGGTCCACTGGCTTCCTCTCGGAAAAGACCTCTATGATGAAATGTCCCTAGCAGCTATTCGAAATCGTGTGTATCTTCTTCTCGATATCCTCCTTCTCTCGAGTTGAAAGGGGTTTTCGGACAAACCTCTATTCGCGGTCAAAGCCGCACTATGGCACTCCGTCCCTTTGTCACGGATCTGCTCCAATCCATAGGACGCACTCGAAGTGCACTCTTTTCCCGG
>CAYOXJ010000022.1:0-13165 GCA_964407905.1 uncultured Thermoplasmata archaeon | reverse complement strand
CCTCGAGCTGTGCCTCCCTTTCGGCAATCACCATCTCCTGTTTCTTGAGCTCCTGCGCTTCTGGTGGCAGCTCCGAGATCGCTCCTTCGATCTTGGTCTTGAGCGTCGAGACGACCTCCTCGAGCTGCATGATCTTGAGCTCCAGCGTCTCTCGATTGGCCATCTCTGATGCCAGCTTGTCAGTGAGCAGGTGCTGGTCTGCCTCCGATCCCTGCTGGCTCTTGATGAACTTGATGACTGCTATGCTCCCGCGCTTTACGTTCTCCAGCTCCTCCTCGAGCTGCCTCGTCTTCGTCCTCTCGACTTCGAGCTCTCCCCTGATGTGCGCTAGCTCTTCCACCGTGGCCTGTGGGTCGAATTCTCCCGTCTCGAACTGCCTGAGCTTTTCCCGAAGAGTCTCGCGAAGCTGTATCAGCTCGGCCTCTCTCGCAAGAAGCTCGTTCGGGCCTATCGGTTGCTCAGTCGTTTCAGAGGCTCTGGTCTCAGCGAGCCAGACATTCACATCTTCCTCCTCGCCTGACAGCCATTTTGCCAGCGAATCGTCTCTCGAGATGTTGTCGTTGGCAACCACTGTCTCTGGATGTGTCCTCTCATCGCCCGAGAGCCATGTCGTCAGGGCATCCTCCTCGCCCGCAAGCCAGTCGGCGAGTGGCTCCTGAGATGGGCCGGCGAGCTCGTTCGCCCCCTGGATGATCTTCGCTGCTAGCTTCTCACCAATGCCCTTCACCGATGACAGCTCCTCCACGCTGGCCTTCTGGAGGTCTTCGATAGAATGATATCCGGCATCGTGGAGGACCTCCGCCTTGGCAGCGCCGACACCAGGAACTGTGCGGAGTTCCTCGAGTTCCTTCTCGGAGTCTCCAGCCTCTCCTTTTTCTCTCTTCTCAATCTCAGGCTCTGCCTCGGGCTGGAGGCTGCTGTAGCAGTTGTCACACCTCTTGGAGCCCTTCGGTGATTGATGGCCGCAGATTGGGCAGGTTATTGTGGCCTCCGGGGTTTCGTTGTCTGGCATCTGCTCTCCTATGCTCGAGTAGGTAGGGGGAGTACGCGACTTGCATAAGCACATTGTGCTGCATCAGGCAGAGGCTTATGCGGATATCCGATCCTGACCTAAATAGCCTAGTTGAAATATTTATAGTTACCCAAGTGGGAATCGGCTCTGGACAGATTGTCCTTGCATAGCTTCTTATCCTAAGCTAGCGCGCGCCTAGAGTTGTCCCGCACCAGTGAGGTGCGCAGGCGATGCCTACATCTTTGTGCGCGGGATAACCAAAAGGAACAATTACCCTGTCAAGTATTCTCGGCTGTTACACCTATGGCCAAGGAAGTGGACAAGGCAAAGGAGAAGGGGAAGGAAGAGCGAATCGGCGTCTACGTCTGTCACTGCGGGACGAACATCGCAGGCACTGTGGACTGCAAGGCGGTGTCCGAGTACGCTCAGGGGCTTCAGGGGGTTGTCGTCAGCAGGGACAATACCTACACATGCTCTGAACCCGGCCAGAACCAAATCGTCGAGGATATCAAGAAGCACAACCTGACCAAGGTCGTCGTCGCATCGTGTTCTCCGAAGATGCACGAGAAGACCTTCAGGAAGACGATTCAGGATGCCGGGCTCAACCCGTACTCCCTGGAGATGGTCAACCTGCGGGAACAGTGCTCCTGGGTCCACAAGGACAAGAACGAGGCTACGAAGAAGGCCAAGGACCTGGTCAAGGGCGGGGTTCTGAGGGCCGCGAGGCTCGAGGCGTTGTATCCGAAAGAGATGTCGATGGTGAAGGATGTCCTCGTGGTCGGCGCGGGCATCGCGGGCATATCCGCAGCGCTTCAGCTCGCCAACTCGGGCTACAAGGTCTACCTGGTCGAGAAGCAGCCCAGCATAGGCGGCAGGATGGCGCAGCTGAGCAAGACGTTCCCCACGTTGGATTGCGCTCCGTGCATCCTCAGCCCCAGAATGGTCGACGTCGCATCACATCCGAATATCGCTCTCTACAGCGGCAGCGAGGTGGTCGACTTCTCGGGCTCGCCGGGAGACTACAAGGTGAGAGTCAGGATTGGGCCCAAAGGGGTCGATCCCAAGAAGTGCATCGGGTGCGCCAAGTGCGAGAAGGTCTGCCCGGTGAAGACGCTCAACGAGTTCGAGGAGTGTCTCTACGAGCGCAAGGCGATCTACAAGGTGTTCCCGCAGGCGGTCCCTGCCTCATATGTGGTGGATTTCGAGAAGTGCAAGAAGTGCGGCGCGTGTATCAAGGTCTGTTCTGCTCATGCGATCGATCTTGAGGACCAGGAGAAGTTCCAGGAGCTCACAGTCGGAGCGGTCATCTTTGCCACAGGCTTCGACCTCTTCGATGTGAAGAAGCTTCACGAGTACGACACCTCGCTTCCGGATGTCATCACTGGGACGCAGATGGAGCGACTGATGATCAACGAGTGCGGTGCCGGCATGGTCCTGAAGCGGAAGGCTGATGGCAATAGGGTCAAGAAGGTGGCGTTTGTCCTGTGCGCGGGGTCGAGGACCAGGAAAGTTGGTGTGCCCTATTGCAGCAAGATATGCTGCAACTACGCGATCAAGCAATCTGTGATTCTGAAGAAGACTTTTCCGTACATGCAGGTGTATGTCTACTACATTGATATCCGGGCGGCGGGGAGAGGGTTCGAGGAGTTCTATGTTCGCGCTCAGGAGGAGTTCGGAGTCAAATTCATTCACGGCAAGGTGTCCGATATCCAGAAAGGCATTAATGGGATCATGGTTCGAGCTGAGGACGTCACCCTCGGTGAGATCATCGAGAACGAATTCGACATGGTAGTTCTGTGCACGGCGATGATCCCCTCCAAGGGAACTGCGGAACTGGCGAAGATGCTAAAGGTGCCCTTGGGCGAGGATGGGTTCGTCTCGGAAAAGCATCCGAAACTCGACCCAATCTCGACCCACAGGTCCGGGGTGTTTGCTGCCGGAGTGATCTTGGGGCCCAGAGACGTCAGGGATAGCGTTGTCGACGGCAGAGGCACGGCGGGCCAGGCAATAGAGTTCCTCGGCACTGGCAAGATGTTGCTAGACCCCATCAAGGCCTTCATAGTTGATGCCATGAAGTGCACCAAATGCAAGGCATGTGAGGTGGTCTGTCCCCCCAAGGCGATTGCCGTGGGCGATCTCCCACAGATCGATCAGATTGGATGTATAGGCTGTGGCGCCTGCGTTTCGGAGTGCCCAGTGGATGTCTTCGATCTGGCTCATTACACTGATTCGCAGATCGAAGCGGAGATGAGAGGAATCCTGGAGGAGGAAGCATCGGACATCCGCATTATTGGCTTCATCGGGGACGTGCTCGCCTATGTCGCTGCGGATACGGTCGGCACTGCGAGGATGGAATACCCATCATCGATCCGGATGATGAGAGTGCCCTCTGCCGCTCGGGTGGCGAGAAAGGAGATTCTGGAAGCGTTTGCCTATGGCGCTGACGGCGTTCTGCTCTCCGACGAGGAAGGGGGCGAGATAGCGCACATCGTCGAGGAACGATTGAAGGCGCTGGGGCCTGAGCTAGATTCCCTCGGCATTGGGAAAGACCGTGTCACATTCGTGCCGATGTTGCTTCCAATCTACAAGGTCCTGCCGAAGTTCGTGGACACTTTTGACAAGAAGGTCAAACAGCTCGGCAAGCTCTCGAAAGATCTGCGCAAGAAGGCTCTCGAAGCATCGAAGCAGGAGTCGGTTCCTGTCTTTCAGCCGAGGTGAGGGGAGCCCTTCTCTGGGCGCTTCATGCGCTTTGGTTTTTGAAATGCGCGCACGCGTATGTATGCGCACCCAGGCGTGACCTACGCCATGGGCAACGTATTTATATTCAGACGGTCAATAAGAATTCTGGTCCAGCGTCTGGCTATCGCAGGGGTGGAAGATGCAGAAGCGTGTGATCGTCAAGATCAAGAAGGATGGCACAGAGCTGAGCCTTCGCGAGGTCCTCGAGAAGATAAAGGAGCTCCAGGACAAGAACCCCGACCTCGACATATTCTTTGACGGAGACGAGTACGCCATCTGCAGCAGGCCCAAGAAGGCATCCTCGTAGAACAGTTCTAAGGCATCGGACACCCTTAGACTGCGCGATCGTCAATGGCAGGGCGAGTCACTATCGGGCTCTACAATTCCTATGATCCCGTGAGGTTCCATGAGGCCCACAGGCGGGCCCTCGCAAGGGCAGGCCCCTTGGCCCTTGCCTTCGACTGCAATCTCGCGACCTTCGGATTCCCCTTCGAGAGGGATCTCGAGACGCCGGTGGAGATAGCCAACTGGTTATCCTCCACGACGACAATTGGCGAGAGCGGAGCCTATCTAGTGGAGCTCGCTCAGAAAGGCAGGTTCTCGTGTTTTGACTTCCCAAAGAGGGGATTTCCTCCTCAGCTCGGAACAGTGATCGTCACTACTCGCAAACCATCACCTAAGAAATCTGTCACCGCTCAAGAGGTCCGAGCTCTCGTCGAGTCCGGCGCATCGATGCTCCTGGTCTTCGGCCTTGGCCCTCACGGATTGCCCAGAGAGGTCTTTGACACGGCCAAGGGACATGTTGACATCACGGGCCGTGGTTATTCGTTAGAGACATGCACTGCCCTGGGCGCCGTCATCGGATCTCTCTTAGGAAGATGACAGCTGTACTGCTTCGGTACAACAGTGAAATACTCTGACTCCGCTCAGCGTCCCGCTCACCTGTTTTCGATGAGCTGGGAGGATGAGAGATTGAACGATACCAATGACAAGTCAGCAATATCGACGGACGCAGTGCCGTTGCAGGAAACCAGGTTATCCAAGCGAGGGCTTGGCATATCGGGTGCCGCCTTTGTCTTTCTGGTCCTGGTTCTGCCTCTTGCAGGGTCTGTGTCTGCAGAAGCAGCTGCACCAGTGCCTATCGGTCTTTTGGATCCGGTGACGATTCCAAAATTCCAGAATCAGCTCGTGGGTCCGCCGCCGGTGTACGATCCGGAAATCGTCGAGGATGGCGACGGCAACGTCGTTTCGCATAACTACCGAGTCGAGATGAAGAGCTTCTATCAGCAGATACTGCCACCGCCGCTGCCGCCCACATATGTGTGGGGATACTCAGGAAATGCCGTGGACGCAATAACGGGGGAGCCTGTCTGGAACGTTCCGGACACGCATGTTCTGCAGAACTCCCCCGGACCGACTTTCGAGGCGATAAAAGGTATTCCGATCAACGTTCAGTGGGTGAACAGCATCGACGAGTACCATATGTTCGCTGTCGACCCAACCCTTCACTGGGCAGACCCAATGATGCTGATGGAGAACGGCCTTGTGAACCCACCATACCCCGCAACCTGGCCATACTATGAGCTCGCGCAGACCCCGGTACCATTGGTCACGCACCTGCACGGCGGCGAGGTCCCTTCGGCATCCGACGGTGGACCGGATGCGTGGTTCACGTCCGACGGAATGAATGATCCAATGTATGGCCCCGCGTACACACCAGAAGAGATTGCTGGGTTCGAGCCGGGCTCGGTGACATTCCACTACCCGAACACACAGCCAGAGACAACCCTATGGTATCACGATCACGCTCTTGGCATCACGCGGATAAACGTCATGTCTGGTCTCGCAGGCTTCTATCTGCTCAGGAATCCGTTGGATCCGTTGCTCACCTATCTTCCGGACAGGCAATACGAGATGCCCATTGTCATTCAGGACAGGACGTTCAAGACAGATGGTAGTCTGTTCTTCGACAGCGCGGGGATTAACCCAGAGCATCCGTACTGGACTCCGGAGTTCTTTGGCAATACCATCATGGTGAACGGGCTGGTGTGGCCGAACATGAACGTAGATCAAGGAATCTACCGCTTCAGGCTCCTGGATGGCTCCAATGCTCGATTCTACTCCTTGACCTTCTGGGACAGGGCCAACAACATCAAGCTCCCGTTCGTTCAGATCGGCAGTGATGGCGGGTACCTGAAATCGCCCGCAATACTGAAGCAGTTGACCCTTGCTCCGGGCGAGCGAGCTGACATTCTGGTAGACTTCAGAGGACTCGCTCCTGGAACAAAGATACTGCTAAGCAACAGTGCGAAAGCCCCGTTCCCGAACGGAGCGTCTCCTGACCCGCGCACAGTGGGTCAGATCATGCAGTTCACGGTGACCTCGGGCATGCAGGAGTGCCCGCTGCCCTCGTTGCCTGCAGTATTGAACCAGGATCTTGCAGGCGCGTTCCCGTCTCTGCCTGCGGCAACGGGAAGGCGAACGCTGGTGTTGAACGAGGTAATGGGGCCCGGAGGTCCGCTGGAGCTGTTGCTGAACGGCCTTAAGTGGGCAGCGCCAATAACCGAAAGTCCTGTTGCGGGAACAACTGAAGAATGGGTCATTGTGAACCCAACTGCAGATACCCATCCGATCCATTTGCACTTGGTTCAGTTCCAGCTGGTCTCGCGCCAGAGGATCGATGACCAGAAATATCTTGCCGATTGGCTGGCCAAGAATGGCGCGACCATGCTGCCGTTCCACGAAGGCCACGAGGTGCAGGAGCTCGACATAGCTCCGTACCTGAAGAACAAGCCCAAGCTGGCGCCTCCGAATGAGCAGGGCTGGAAGGACACAGTGCAGATGAACCCTGGCGAGGTCACCATTATCAGGGTGCGCTTTGCAGCGATTGACGGCTCGGGCTTAACGCCTTGGTACTATTCGTTCGATCCGTCCGCTGGGCCGGGATACGTATGGCACTGCCACATAATCGACCACGAGGACAACGAGATGATGAGGCCGTACGAGGTGCTGCTTCCCGCACCGTGAGAAACCGTTTCCTAGTTCCTTTTCTTTGCTTTCGTGCTTCAGTATCGGTCGTATCTTAGCCCTAGCTCGGGAACGGCAATGCCTTCCGCTCCAACGGCATGGCCCACTATTCTGGAGCCTTTGCCGAGGAGCTTCAGGGCATATCGGGCATGTTCCTCTGGCACCACGACAGAGAAGCCCATGCCCATGTTGAATGTCTGGTACATCTCCTCATCGGAGACGTTCCCAAGATCTTGCATTACCCTGAAGATTGGCTGCGGCCTCATCGGGTCCGTCAGCTCGAACCCAATGCCTCTCCTCAGCCTTATGAGATTCCTCAGGCCGCCACCGGTTATGTTGGCCATCCCGCGGACCTCGGCTTTCCTGATCAGGCTCATTATTTGCTTCACATAGATGATCGTGGGCTCCAAGAGCTCAACCCCAACCGACCTGCTCAGCCCTCTGACCTTCTCCCTGTAGCCTATTCCATTCTCCTCGAATATTCTCCTCGCGAGCGTAAGACCGTTGGAGTGGATACCCGAGCTTGGGAGGCCTATCAGCGCATCTCCTGGCCGAATCCTCTCTCCTGTCACAATATCCTTCTTCGCCACCATCCCAAGACAGGTCCCAGCAAGGTCGAAACCGTTGACGATCTCTGGTAGAACCGCGATTTCTCCGCCAACGATCGTCATGTTGGACATCTTCGCTCCCGCCTCCAAGCCCTTCCCAACCTCGGCAGTCTTCTTCTCGTCCGGCTTGTCAATGGCGATGTAGTCCACGAACGCAATCGGCTCAGAGCCGACACAGATCGTGTCGTTGACGTTCATGGCGATGCAGTCGATCCCCACAGTGTCCCACTTCTGTAAAGCGTCCGCTACCAGGAGTTTCGTGCCCACTCCGTCTGTGCACAACGTGAGCGCTATGTCGCCGAAGTCTATGAGGCCTGTGAAATGACCAGGGAGGTCAATCGGCCTGCCGATTCCCTTCCTCTTGAACCTGAGATGCCCGACCAGCGCGGAGATGCTCTTGGACTTCTTGTCTATGTCGACGCCCGCGTCCGCGTAGGTCATTCTCTTCGGCATGGCCCTCCCCGCCTTGTGTTTGGGCGATAGCTTCCACCGCCTAAACCTTTTGCGTTTCTGCAGGAAACCATATCTGTCAGCATCTGAATCATAGGCTCTGTGACCAAGCGTTGGCGAGCGGAGAGGAGAAAGGACAAGTACTACAGGAAGGCCAAGCGGGAGCACTACAGGAGCAGAGCGGCGTACAAGCTGAAACAGATAGACTACCGTTACGACCTGATCAGGCCCGGCGATGTCATTGTGGACCTCGGGGCCTCGCCTGGCGGCTGGTCACAGGTCGCGGCAGAGCTGGGCGGACCGGGGTCGAGGGTCTTCGCTCTGGACATCGACAGATTCGCCCCTATCGAGGGTGTCACATTCATCAGAGGGGACATCAGGGACGAAGCAGTGGTTGGGAGGCTGATGGAAACGGTCCCCAAAGGGGCGGACGTTGTGATCTCCGACATGTCCCCTGACATCAGCGGGAACTATTCCTATGATCATGCGCGGTCGGTCGAGCTCTGCGAGCATGCGCTCAAGTTCGCATCAAGAGTCCTCAGAGAGGGGGGGAATTTCGCGGTCAAGATGTTCTATGGAGACATGAGCAAAGACTACGTGAATTCCGTGCGGAGGATGTTCGAGGAGGTCTATGTCCATCATCCGAAAGCAACGCGTCCGTCCAGCTCCGAACTGTACGTGATAGCCATTGGCTTCAGGAGCAAGCGGTCCTAATCCCAGAACTTCTTTGTCCTTGCATATGTGACCTCAGCCGCCAAGATGTCCCGCAAGAACTCGTCCTCTTCAGTATGATACCTCGCAAGGATGCGAGCCGCTGTGTCCGGTCCAATGCCTCTTCCAACAAGTGCGATCACGGCCTTCTTGCCATGTGCCATCACCAGGTTCGCATTCTTGTACAGGCTCTTCAGCAGCCTTCGTTCCTCATCGTTTGAAGCGCCCTTCTTGAGCACGTCGAGGTGCGATTTGACATATGGTTGGATCGCAGCCATGAGGACGCCGCTGCATTTCGCGCATTTGATCTTGTCCGGCAGATTCGAGACCGAAGTCCTCCTCCGCGTTCTGCAGTTCATACAGACCATGACGATGTCTTCTTTGAGCAGCCTCTCCCTCAACGCAATGAGAACTGCCTTGTCGGCCTTCCGGGGCTGCATGAGTTCCCTGCGCGTCCCGATGACCTGCTTGCCGATGTATGACAGCGGGCCAACGTGCAGCCCAATGCTGCCGTCCTGGATACGTCTCAGCGCAAGTTCAGCCATGTCAACATCCATGTTCTCCCAGAGCGTCTTCGCAATTGCCTCGTCAAAAATTGGCGTATGCTCGAAGACGTCAACAAACTTCGACAGGTTCAGCATCTTGTAGTCGGCGCCTTTGCTTATGGCGCCGAACTTCTTTGCCACATGCACGAACTGCCATCTCAGATACGACGAGTTGCGCACGATCAGCCTCATCAGCTGGCCGAGCGATTGTGCATCCGTCTCCTTAAGGATCTTGACGACATCTGATGCCCTCACATTCCTGGGCGTCTCGAGAACGATCGAGTACACGTCCGCTTGCACTCCAATGCTCTCCCCAAATCTCGCGGTCAGGAGTCCTGCTACAAGCTTCGCCAAGGTCTCGTTCACCTTGCTCCCGAAGCAGGAGTTGATCACAATCACGCCATCCCCCTGCTCTACCGTCACCATCTTGTCGGTAGGAAGAGGGTGGTCGCCCTGGCTATTGACCCAACCTACCAGCTGGGATTTGGCGGCATCGTCTCCGGGATAGGGGTCGAGATCGAGCAGTCTCCGCATCGCCCCGACCTCTTGGGCGACCTCGAAGGGGACCGGGATTTCCTCTCCCACCCAGGAGGGAGTCGCGCCTATCTCGTGAATCTGCTCAACAATGACCTCGTCCTCGCCAACTTCGACGACGCGCCAAGTCCTCCCACGAGTCACGAAGGTTGCGTAGGGCTCAGCGTAGGTCGCGACGAAGCTCTCGTCAAGAGTCCCTATGACTCCCCGGGACGAGACGTCCCTGATCCTGTAGGTCTTCTCGTCTGGTATCATCGAGATGTTGTCATAGAAGTGCTTCATCCCAGCCGTCTTCTTGCGGAATGCCTCCTCGTCGTTCCACAACACGTGCAGCTCTGCCAGTATCCTGAGGACCTCCTCGAAGACCTTTCGTCTGAGGTTGCGGAACGGATATGCCCTGGTGATCGTTCCGAATGCCCAGTTCTTGTCAACCTTGCCTTCCGTGAGGGTCATGGCGACGAGCTGGTTTGCGAGCACGCTGATCGGGTTCTCTCTTATCTTGAACTTCTCCAGTTCCTCAAGCATGGCCCTGCGGGCTATCGCGAAGCTCTCTGCCACTTCCATTGGATCAGTTGCGACGATCTTGCCAAGCGAGACTTCACCGATGCGATGGCCCGACCTGCCAACACGCTGAATGAGCCTTGTGACCTGCCTGGGCGAATTGAACTGAATGGCGAAATCCGCCGAGCCCACGTCTATCCCGAGCTCTAAGGAGCTCGTGCAAATCAGTGCCTTCAGCTTCTCCGACTTGAAATCCTCCTCCATCTGCACCCTGATTTCTTTTGACAACGAGCCATGGTGCACTCCGACTTGGAAAGAGTCATCCCAGAGATGGTACCTGACTCCGAGCGCCTCTGCGTAGTCCCTCGTGTTCACGAAGAACAGAGTCGATCTGTGCTCCGTTACGAGCTCCTTGCACCTCTTCATGCATGCCAGGTGTTTGAGGTCTGTCTGCAGCTTGTCCGCGAGCTTCCTGTCCGCATCAATCTCTGGAGGGCTCTCGACAGATATTCGCATGTCCTTGGCGGCCGAAACCCTCTGCACCGTCACGTTGCGGCCGACGCCTGCGAGGAAGCTCGAAACCTCGTCGATTGATCCTACCGTCGCGGACAGCCCGATTCTCTGGAACTCTCCAGCGCTGGCGGCGAGCCTCTCGAGAGCGATCGCCAGCTGGGCCCCCCTTTCGTCCTCTGCCAGCTCGTGGATCTCGTCGACTATCACATGTCGAACCTGCTTCAGATGTTGCCGAAGTATCCTCCCGGTGAACATTATCTGCAGTGTCTCGGGAGTCGTGATAAGGACATCTGGTGGGCTCTTCGACTGGGCAGCTCGTTCTGACTGGGATGTGTCCCCATGGCGAACTGCGACCGCCAGGCCGAGCGCTTCTCCGAACTCCTTCAGCCTCCTCAGGAGGTCTCTGTTCAACGCTCTCAAGGGCGTGACATAGACGCACCGAATGCCACTTCTTTTGGAGCCAGCAAGCCTGTGCAATACGGGCAGCATCGCGGCCTCGGTCTTGCCAATCCCAGTTGGGGCCACGAGGAGCACATGCTCGCCCGACAGGATTGCGGGGATTGCCTTGCGCTGCGGCTCCGTAGGCTCTGTGATGCCCCTCTGCTTCAGAAGCTCCTGTAGGCGCTCGTCCAGGAAGGAGAACTCTTTCATCTCGCGCGGACCAGAGTCTGGCCAGCGTATAAAACCTTTCGACAGAGGCCAGAGAGTCCCTCGCAATTGCTTTTATCCCACTGAGCGCTTCAGTCCATCGAGAGGATGGCGAAGATAAGGGCCGTCAGGGCGAGGGAGATCCTCGACTCAAGGGGAAACCCGACGATAGAGGTCGATGTGATCCTGAGCAGCGGCAAAATTGGCCGCGCGTCAGTTCCGTCAGGTGCATCTGTTGGAACAAGAGAGGCTATCGAGCTGAGGGATGGCGACAAGAAACGGTTCTTCGGAAAAGGGGTCCAGAAGGCCGTCGGCAATGTGAATGGAATTATCGGTCCGGAGATTGTTGGTCTGAACCCAGACGAGCAGGAGACGATCGATCGGCTCATGCTGTCCCTGGACGGAACTGTTGGCAAATCTAAGCTAGGAGCAAACGCGATCCTGGGAGCGTCTCTCGCCGTCGCACATGCGGCCGCTGCGGAGGCGGACGATCCTTTGTACAGGCACCTTGGGGGGCCAAGAGCGAACGTGCTTCCCGTGCCGATGATGAACATACTCAATGGTGGCGTCCATGCGGACAACAACCTGGACTTTCAGGAGTTCATGGTCGTGCCCGTTGGGAAAACCTTCAAGGAGTCGCTCAGATACGGAACCGAGGTATTTCACGCTCTCAAGGCGATTCTGAAGAGCAAAGGCCTGAGCACCGGCGTCGGAGACGAGGGCGGGTTCGTCCCTGAGCTTGGCTCTCACGTCCAGGCTCTGAAGCTCATTCTGGAGGCTTCGGAGTCCGCTGGCCTCAGCCCTGGGAAGGACCTGTTCCTCGCGATGGACCCAGCCTCGAGCGAGTTCTTCGATGGCAGCAAGTACGTCTTAAGGAAGAGCTCGATGGAACAGCTGAGCTCGGACGAGATGGTGGACCTCTATGCCGATATGTGCAAGGAGTTCCCAATAGTCTCGATCGAGGACGGAATGGCCGAACAGGATTGGATCGGCTGGAAAGGCCTCACATCGAGGCTCGGGAAGAAGGTCCAGCTGGTGGGGGACGATCTGTTTGTGACAAGCAAGACGGTCCTCGCGGAGGGTGCGAAGCAAGGGCTCGCAAACGCGATACTCATCAAAATCAATCAGATAGGCACGCTAACCGAGACGATGGAGACCGTCAAGTTCGCCAAGAAGTCGCGGTACAACTGCGTTATCTCGCATAGGTCCGGAGAGACAGAGGACACGTCAATCAGCGACATCAGCGTGGCGACAGGTGCTGGGCAGATCAAGACTGGCGCGCCATCTAGAGGAGAGCGAACAGCGAAGTACAACCGGCTTCTCAGAATTGAGGAAGAGCTCGGCAGCAAGGCCAAGTTCCTTGGACGAGAGGCTTTCAGAGTCAGAGCATAGCCTCGCCGTGCGTGTCGTCATCTGTCCCCTAGCCAGTCAGAACTCACGGTGGTCTCACTGGGCAGTCGACCTGATTCGCAGCGTCCGCTGCGTTCTCTGAGAATCAATTGAACTTACTTACGTGAGTCCGATGGTCATTTGACCACAAGATGTGTCGACACTTCGACATATAGCCAAATGATAGTCCAATAATTGACACAATGATAATTATACTGCCTCCGCGTTCAGGATCTCGGCAGGGAGAAGCCGTGGGGTCGACGGATAGTACCTTGATTGGCGTGGTGATGCCCTTGACTTGTGCCTCGCCTTTCGACACTCGGCCCTCCCTTCCGCAACACGGGCTGAGAACTCATCCCAGGAGCCATTGGTAGGACTCGGTCTTTGCTTGGCAGGACCAGGTACCAGTTCAGTTGGTGGTGTCAGCATTGAGCATGAAGAAAGGGAACAAGAAGGAAACGGTGTCGTGCGCAGCTATCAAGCAGGGC